>NZ_RZQE01000015.1:0-36715 GCF_004022955.1 Mesorhizobium sp. M7A.F.Ca.US.002.01.1.1
CATCGTGCCGCCGAACTGCCTGTCTGGCTGCACAGATACAATTGGCATCGTCCACATGGCAGCCTAAAGTCAAAAACGCCTATCAGTCGCCTCGCCCTGATCGAGGACAACCTGTTGAAGCTCCACATCTAGGGCATGCGAAAATAGAAAATAACGGGCAAAAAGATGCGCCTTTTCCGACTCCGAGCCTAGATGGTTGAAAGCCTCGAAGTACTCCTTCGTCCGCTCGAGGAGATCTCCCGCATAAAGCGCCAACGGCTGTGACACGGTGACCCTCGGGCGCGCCTTGACCTTCGGCGTCTCAGGTCCACTCTTGGCCATCTCAGATTATCGGCTTAATTCCGGTGCCGGTATGCGACAAAGCCGAACAGAGTAGCCGCTGCGACGTTGAAGATTGCCCACAGCTCGCGCGGCAAATGAACCGGCATGAACGGGTTGAAGATCGCTGCCGCTCCAAACAGCGCCCAAGCCAGGGTGCGATTTTCAGGGCCTGATCGCCACACCATGGCTCCGCAGTAGATCCCGGCGAAAAAGACCACCACGCGGAGGAATTGGTAATAGCCGTACGGCCATGGCGCTACCGCCAGCAGCGAGGCAATAGCTACACAGATGCAGACCAACCGGACCGTTCCGGCCGGCGTCGAAAAGCATTATTTTCAGCAAACTTGATCCTCAAACGCCCAGCACGGTTGTTAGTGGAGTTTCGGCGCCCGCCATATATTTGAAAAGCCAGATTGCCCAAGTGATCGGCCAAATGAACGCCAACATCGCATCCAGGCTCAAGTTAATCAGGATTTTTACGACCACTGATGCATGGCCCTGCCATGTGTCGACGACATTCATCACGTAGGTGATCGGCCCGCCCAGCATGAAGAGGAGGCCCAGCGGAGCTGACATGATGTTCTTCAGCATGTTTGTGTCCCTCAGAAAGGCGTGACCTTCAGTGACAGTGATACGCGCCGGTCTTATGGTTGGTATGGCAACCGTTGGCATCAGTGCCGCCACTGTGTGCAAACGCGCCGGTCGCGCAAGCGATTATTGCAGCGGCCATAGCCGCGAGAAATGTTGTTTTCATTTTATTGCCCTCCCAAAGTATTTCAGACAGAGCACTATTGCCGGTCGGGCACAAGCTGCTCGTGGCACTGTGAACACAAATAGGATAGATGCTCCTCTGTGCAGGCCAAGATCGGGCGAGGAGAATACTTTGGATGGATTGCGATTGATGCACGTCCCGTTGGCGATCCTGCTGACATGGCCAAGGGTGGCGACGGCAAATGAATGCCTCTCGAAGTACACCAAGACCGACGTCTGCGCCTACGCAAAAAAAATGCAAACCGAAATGGCTCCAGCATTGCCCATGCTGATCAGTTCGAACATCTCCGTTCGGAGCATCATCGCAATCGGGCCAAGGATCGTTTTCAACGCCACCTGGGCTCAGACCGATGCGGAAGTAGACGCCAAATTGTTGGCTGCTGGCGTCTCGCGGCCGGTCTATGTCCAGAAGATCGATGAAATGACCAAAAACTATGTCTGTCGTGCGGAGGAACTATCTGCCTTCGTTCGCCTGGGCGGTGAGATCCAGTACACGTATACGACTGTGGATAATTTCCCAGTCGCGAACCCGCTCGTAGCACTCTGTCCTTAGAGCATCGCAGCACGGCTCATGACATGACTAGTCGCGGCCGATCAACCAGTTGATCAGCAGCCATGATCATTTGTTGGAACTCAATTGAGCCTGATCCGCACTAGCAAGTGGATAGAAGTGAATGTGCGGTTGCCCTTTAGCTCTACTATGCATAGAAACCACTCTGCCGGGGGGCGTAAAGTTGGGGTTGTGAGTGCGTGGGCTCTAAATTCGAAAAACTAAATAAGTTGCGTGACTCACTGCGAGAATCCAACCACGATTTTCGGGCGAGCACTCAGCTATTCAACAGCCTGGACCCTGCCAAGATCGACGGCGACCTGGATGTCATTAACCGCGGAAAGCAGCGCGGCGAGGTGAACCAACCCCCGAAAACGGCAAAGAATCTCGACGATGTCGAACATGCCATCGTGGAACGCGTTGAGGATGAGAAGAAGGCTGCGCATCACACTCTTGAGGACAACCTGCAACTCCTTGGAGGTCGTCTTGCCGGCCTCGATTTCGAGGAACAATTCGGTCTAATCCGTCAGACGAATGCCGCTAGCGTTTCGGACTTCAAAGCCTCGGTCGCCGTGGGCCTCGATGAACTTCACGGCCTGAGAAGGGCCCTGAACGACGCCGAAAAAGAGCATGCATGGTTTAAGGAGAAGCACGGTCTCGTTCGTGCCGCGCGTGTGCAGCACGGTGCCGCTCACATTTTCCGGCTATCGCTTCTGCTATTTCTGTTTCTGGTCGAGACAGCGATGAACGGCAACTTCCTGGCCAAGGGCAATGAGCAGGGATTTTTTGGTGGCATCCTTGAGGCTGCGGCATTCTCTTTCATCAACATCGGGGCGGCTTTGCTCCTGGCGGTTTTCTGCGCTCGTCTCGTCACCCATCGGTCGTTTTTCGTAAAATTCGTTGGGATCATTTCAATCCTTTTCTATATCGGCTTGGCGATTTCGATAAACTTGGCGCTAGCGCACTACCGTGAGGTCAGCGGCTCGCTCGCTGACGGCGCCGGCGCTGAGGTCATCCGTAATATGCTCGCCAATCCAGCGGGTCTCACGGACATCAAGTCCTGGTTGCTGTTTGCGATCGGCCTGATGTTTTCGCTTTTCGCTTTTATCGACGGCTGGTTCGTGCTCGACCCTTACCCAGGCTACACTGGCGTTGAAAATCGGCTCGTTCGACGGCGCGATGACTACATCGATCGAAAGAAGGAACTGATCGAAGAGCTGCAGGATGTCCGCGACGACCACAACGAAAAAGTGGAGGAAATCGTCAAGCAGCTTGGTAGTCGCCGGCGCGAGCACCGCGCGATTGTCGATCATCGATCGAGGCTTCTGGCTCTTTTTGCGCAGCATCAAGACCAATTGGAGCGAGCCTGCAATCAGCTTTTGTCGATGTATCGGGAAGCCAACATCCAGGCGAGGACCGAGCCGGCGCCCAAGCATTTCGGAACGCCCTACAAACTTGATCGCATCAAGCCATACGTCACCGGCGAGCGGGAGTGGAATGAGGGAGATGTTGGCGCATCAATTCGCCAGGCGCAGGAGGAACTCAACGAGCAGGTTCGTCTGATTGGTCAGGAATGCGAACGGGGAATTGAGCAGTACCGAGATCTTGATAAGCTTCACCCGGACAGCGTGAATGTCTAGGCGAACCCGCAGACGCAAGAAAGGCAATGCGGGTACCATTGCCGCGGCCATTGCCCTTGGTGTGCTATCCGTTGCGATGTTGGCCGGCTTCGGCTGGATGTGGACCAGGTCTGGCAATGGCCATATCGACGCCAACACGAATTGCCCATTGGACGGACCCTCCAGCCTGACCGCCGTCCTCATCGACGCCACTGATCCAATTTCGGCAACGACGATGGCTGATCTCAAGAACGAGTTCCGAAAGACCATTGGGCAGGTCGAGCCGGGTGGGTATGTGAGGATTTATACCCTGAGCTCGGCGCCTGGTGAGCTGACGGTGATGTTCGATGGATGCAATCCCGGTGATGGGTCGACCGTCGATAGTTGGACCAACAATCCTGCGCGGCGTCAAAAGAAGTGGGAAAACGCCTTCGGCGATCCTTTGAACAAACTTCCCGATGAAATCCCGAATGCGGCTTCCGCGAGCCAATCTCCGATCATGGCTGGAATTCAGAAAATCAAGCTGTCGCTCTTCGATAGCAGCTTGGCCAAACAGGGCAGTCCCAAGCGATTGGTGGTCGCCTCTGACATGATCGAGCATACGACGATTTACTCGCAGTACCGATCGGGACTGGATTACCAAAAATACCTCAACAGCGCCGCCGACCGCACATATGGGACGTCGCTGGATGGGGTGGGCATCACAATTCTTTATATCGATCGGGCAAAGAAGCCATTTCAGACCCTGGATCACGCGGAGTTCTGGACACATTGGGTCCAGAACCATCACGGCGAGTTCGAAAAGCTGGTTGGCTTGGATGGGTTAAACTGATGGCGAGAGCGCACGACAAACCTTTGCTGGATCATCCACGTCTGCCGGTCGTGGTTTTCGCGGCATTGACACTCGGCGGGTGTGTATTCATCGCCATTGCAAAACTCTCAGGCGTAAATCCGATCGTCGCGGCGGTAGCACCGGCCTGCCTGATGTTTTTCTATCTCGGGGTTTCGATCTTTGCTGGAAAGCTACAACTGCACGACGAGCAGACCGGCGATAACCTCTACTATATGGGCTTCCTGTTCACCCTGACGAGCCTTGGGGTCTCGCTGTTTCAGTTTGGAACGGAAGGCTCAACCGACACGATCGTCCAAAATTTTGGCATCGCGATCACGTCGACGATCACCGGTATTGCTCTGAGGGTTTTCTACAATCAGATGCGGCGCGATCCCGCGGACATTGAGCGAACGGCGAGGCACGAACTTGCCGACATGACACGGCGTGTAAGAGCCGAGATGGAAAGCGTAACCAGGGAGTTCGCCGACTTTCGTCGTGTCAGCCATCAAATGCTCGAAGAGGGCTTTGCAGAGATTGCCGAGCAAGCGGCACGCAATGGGGAGCACATTCGATCTGCCCTGGACAATATTGCCATGGAATCGATCAAGCCTGTCCAAGAGGCGTCTGCCAAGCTCAGTGACGCGTTGCAGCACAATTTCGGGCAAGTCGAAACCCAGTTTGCTTCGATAGCGAACCGCGTTGGAGCTGCAGCGGATTTGCTGGATAAAGCCAACAGCTCGATGTCCAACTCTGTTGGAAAGCTCGGTAATCAAGCCGACAATATGGCTGCCAAGCTGGAAAAGGTGGTTGTTCCTGATGAGGTGCTGAAGAACGATCTGGCGCCGATGGTCAAGCTCCTGGGTAATGCTGTCGCACAATATGCGATAAAAACCGAAACAGCCTCGCAAGAGCAGCAAACGCGGATGACCGGTCTTGCCGACGCAGTGATCAAGGTGGCGACTGGAGTGGAGAGAGCGGCAGCGGCCGCAGAAAAGACCGCAGAAACTGTCCAAGCGCAGCAGCGTTTGACTGAGGAGTTCATGGCTGTGATGCAGAAACACAGCAATGAAACACGCGGCCTCGTCGCAACCCTTACACAACATAGCCTCCCGGCCGTGCGCACTCCCCAGCCTCTGAGCAATGCGATAGCGAACGATGTCGAGCGAGTGGCGGCACCTTCCACTGTTGCCTCCCCTGTGGAGACGCCAATCAAGGTTTCGGATGACACGGAGGGCGACACCTTCCGATCGTTAAGCAGTCCGGCGGAGGTGGAGAAGGGTGAACCGCCAAAGAGAGCAAGTTGGTGGGGCAGGTGAGTGAGGTTAGCGGAACAGCCATTACGTTTGAGCGCAAGGGCTATGGCCGCGGCCTGATACTCGGCCTGACGATGGCTGAGACGATGCTGCTTCTCGTTTTCTGCCTTTTGCTTGCTGCAGGCGCGCTCATCGCCAAGACAAAGAAAGAGGCTGCGGCAGCGCAGAAGATTGCGCAGTCCCTCAATGAGAACGCTCGCAAGCTTGACGAGGAAAACAAGCGGTTGCTGGCTCAGCTGAATGCCATGGTCAAGCCTGCAAGTCGACGCAATGTACCAGATCAAGAATGGCGTGAATTGGTCCGGGCCAAAGAGGCCGCAGAGGCAATCAAAAAAGTGGGACTGACCCTTGAGGAAGCGGTGAAAAGCGCGCCGGCCGCCAAAGTCCTCTCTGACAACGACGTCGACGTTGATCAGGCCAAAGCCATGATCGAGAAGATGAAGGTTCTGCGCGAGCTCGGCTACGTTGGCACGGGCAAGACGTCCAAGGATCTTGCTGACGCACTGAAGAAGGCAAGGAACGAGGCCTCTGCTGACAAGCCACACGATTGGCCACCGATCATCAGTCTTAGCGAGCTCGATGGCTATAATTTCGATACTGGAAGTGCGGAGCTTTCCGGTGGCTTCAAAACGAAGTTGCGGCAGATGTCGAAGACCATTGCTGGAATTGCAACTTCCTATGGTGTGGACGTCATTGAGGTGATTGGCCACACGGACGAGCAGGCGATGTCCGGTGACTCATCGAATATGGACAGAGGCCTTCAGCCCGTACTGGCGCGCAAGATGGACATTGGCACACTCCATCCTGCCGACAATGCCGGGCTTGGATTAGCGCGAGCGATCTCCGTCACAGGCATCCTGCGCGATATGCCGGAACTGAAAGGCTTCACCATCCTGCCAATGTCCGGCGGCCAGTTGATATTGCCTGGCGACCGGCTCACCGACGGCGCACAGGCCGGCGACGTCAAGGCGAGGAGGCGAATTGAGATCAGGGTCAGGCAACGTTCGCGAGAGACAGATATTGGACTGGTTCCGGTACCAAAGTTGTGAGGCGAACTGCCCTTGGGTTTCGCTCACAGGGCTTGGGGGGGATTGCGGGGATGGGGTTTTACGTTCGAAAATCGATTAGTGCGGGACCTTTCCGCTTTAACTTCTCGTCTGGCGGGGTTGGCGCGTCCGTTGGCGTGCAAGGTCTTCGTATCGGGACTGGCCCACGAGGGCATTATATTCATGCAGGCGTCGGCGGTCTCTACTACCGAGGCACTTTGGGAAAGCGCAGCGCCAAGCAGACGCTGCAACTGTCTGAATTCCCATCTGGGCCAAAGCCCCATCCAACATCCTCACCCGTGGAATATGTCAGCGGTGGCGTCGTGATGAGAGAAATCGAGTCCGCCGATGTGATCGAGATGCGTGATGAGACATTTGCCAATGTGCTTGATGAAATCAATGCGAGGCAATCGCAGACGCGAATGTCGCTCATCCTGGCCGTGCTGTTTGGGATCGCCGGATTGATCGCAGGCGCAATGCTGGGAGGTGGGGTGGCGCTGATCGGTATTGCTGCCTTTTTGCCGGGCATGCTTATTGGCAACTGGTTGGACAGCTACCGCCGGGTGAGCGTGCTCTACTATGATTTGGAGCAGGACGCGGAGGCGGCCTACGGGCGACTTGTCGCCGCCTTTGACACGCTCACACGCTGCGCGGCGAGTTGGCATGTCGCGGCTGGTGGCAAGATAGAGGATCTGACGACTTGGAAGCGCAATGCGGGAGCCACGATGTTGGTCGATAAAAAGTCGACGACGCTCCAAGCTTCCTTGCCGACGGTTGTTCGCAGCAATGTCACACCACCGTCGATACACGTCGGCCGGCAAATCCTTTATTTCATGCCAGACATGATTTTGGTGAAGGACGGAAACCAGTACGGTGCCGTTGGGTATGGAGACCTCAGGACGCAATTTGCCCCCAGCAATTTTATTGAGACCGGCAAAGTTCCATCTGATGCTGAGATCGTGAGCTATACCTGGGCTCATCCCAATAAGAATGGCGGACCCGACAAACGCTTCAGAGATAATCGGCAGATCCCTGTCTGTCGCTACGAAGCCTTGCGGTTTTCTAGCCCATCCGGGCTCAACGAGCTGGTGGAATTTTCCAAGACAAACGTCAGCCAGCCCTTTTGCCAGGCTCTATTGGCACTCGCGCAAATGCACCGAAACGCTGGTGGCCAGTCCGGCTTGCTGAAAGCGCGCTAAGGAATTGGCTTGGTCAGCAAATGCCTTCGCACGGAATTCCGTCGCCGTCCCGGTCCAATTTGGGTCCCCAGCTACAGTTATTGAGATACCAGCGCGCCTCATCGCATGAGGAGATTTGCTTACAATAGCGACGCGGTTGACACGAATAGCTCTGAGCTATTTGGCGACGGCCTGTAAGGCCGTAGGATGTGTCATTACCGGGTTTATTGTTGGCTGCATGTGTTGCTCGCCAATCCCAAGGGGCTGTGAAAGTGCCAACCCAGATGCCAATCTTGGCCCTTTGGGCATCTGCCTGTTGTGACGCGTAACTACCATGGCTGTATCGAGGCCAATCCAGGGCATAACCCTGTTCGACCATCCAAGACGCAATGCTAGCACCGTCCGCCCGCTGACAATCACCAACGAAGCGGTTGTAACGATCCCACGAAACAAAGTTGCACTGGATGGGTCGGGATTGACTGAGGAAGATGTCCAGTGCTTCTGCGGATTTGCGGCCGCATGGGTATTCTTGCCCGCTTGCGTCGCTGCAGTTTTGGCTGCTTTCAGGTGCGTCGATGCCATTGAAACGAATACGCTGTCCGTGGATCTCGATCGTGTCCCCGTCAACGATGGACGCTACGCCGACGATAGGCTTCGGTTTTGACCCGAGTGCGCTTGCTGTATTGGGTCCCGCGATCTGGTTGCCCCACCCTGTAAAGTAGGAGGTGACATAAGCGCCCACTGCTAGCGTGATCACCAGGATCGCGGCTAATGATTTATGTGAAAAGAAACGCTTGCGCATAATTGAAACCCGGCCGCGTCTTGGCCGCGAGCTGCGGCGATGGGAATAGCGATCGCGATTCAATTTTCGATCCTTTGCGAAGCTGCCAAATGTTTTGCTAGCGCGTCTTTGACTTCTTGGCTGCTGCTTTCTTGGGCGCGGCTGCTGTGCGACCGAGGCCAATCGATTTTGCCAATCTGGAGCGATTGGCTGAATAGTTAGGCGCGACCATGGGGTAATCGTTGGAGAGGCCCCATTTTTGGCGATAGGCGTCGGGCGTCAGTCCAAAATGCGTGTTCAAGTGTCTCTTGAGGGACTTGAACTTTTTGCCGTCTTCGAGGCAGACGATGTAGTCTGGAGTGACTGAGCGCTTGGGGTTGACCGCGGGAACTTGGTCGGGTTTTTCCGGTTCGGACGGCTGGCCGATACGCGCTAATGACGAATTGATGCTGGCAATAAGGTCCGGCAATGAGGAGACCGGCACTGAATTCTTGCTCACATAAGCCGCAACGATATCGGCGGTAAGCTCCATCAGCGCGGTGGCCGTATTTTGGATTTCGTCAGTCACTTCATGGCTCCGGACTTCTGCAGTGAAATCCCGATCTATTACTTATCGGCTAAAAAAACCAGTAGAGGGAGGATACTAAATGCCAGGCGCTAATAGTGATGAATGTTAAAGCGCCAATCAGAATGCGGAACCACGAGAGACGGTGGATTGATTGGGCGCGGCGTTTTCTTTGTATGACCAGGAAAGCGGCTTGAGGCTCACAGGCGGATGCATTTAGATTTGGACGAGTAGGACCTACGCATGACATTTTCGAAAGACCCGCCGCCGGAGGTTAAGCCCCAGAAGGATAAGGCAAAGACTGGATCTGAATTGGACCGCGTTCCAAGTGCGGGAGCCATTCGGGTCCGCAACGGACTCTCTGTGTCAGAAAAAGACATTGTGGAGGCGGCTAAATACGGGGGCAGGGAGCGAGAATCCTCGTCGGATAGCGACTAGGCAAAGGGGGCCAAGAATGCAGGCTCTGACCCATATCACACGTCGCAATATTGGACGGTGTCCAGAAGTGATCGCAGTCGTTTCTAATTGAACACGGCTGTTTTTTCTTGCGCGAACGCTCTACGCGGGCTCTAGCTGGTTCTCCTTTCAAAGGGGATGTAAGTCTTGGACGTAAAACAGTCAGTCTTCCAAAGCGATCTCCCTCTAAAGGAGAAACTCGAGCGCGCCAGGATGGAGTTGCTCGATCTTTCCGCCCGCAATCGACTTTTGAATGTGCCGCGGTTTTCCAAGAGCGCGAAGACGATCGATATCGTCGATGAGAAGTCGTCCGAAATTTATCGATTGCTGGTGACCGAAGGAAAGGCTTTTACCTTCCTGGCCGGCAAGCCCGATAGGCCGAAAGCGGGCCAGGATGAAAGCAGCCCTCCAGACGAAGAGATCGACTATTCCCCCGTCGCTCTCGCCCAACCAGAGGACGATGGAGTCGATAACAGAGGGATATCCGCGCGGCACTCGGACACCAAGCTGCAGACGCGTATGACCCCAACTGGGCTGCAGCGGCGGCTCCTTGATCTCTACCATGATGCCCGCACACTCGAGGAAGAGCAGGGCGTCAATATCCTCTTTCTGGCCCTTGGAATGCTGAAGTGGATTGACCCGAACAACAAAGAGAACATCCGTCAGGCCCCCCTCATTTTGGTGCCGGTTCGGCTTGAGCGAGGGGCCGCTGGAGAAAAATTCCGCCTACGAGCCCGGCCGGAAGATCTTACCGCAAACCTCTCCTTGGAACTCTATCTCGACCGCATTCACAAGCTCGCTCTGCCGCGTTTTGAGGTGGGAGATGACTTCGACGTCTCGGCCTATCTCGATGCCGTTGCCGAAGCAATTTCGACCAAAGAGGGTTGGGAGGTGCTTCGCGACGATATGGTGCTCGGCTTCTTCTCGTTTGCGAAGTTCTTGATGTACCGTGATCTGGATCCGGATCTCTGGCCCGATGGCGCAAAGATTATCGAACAACCGAAGATCCGCTCGCTTCTTTCAGATGGTTTCGAAACACGCGAGCCGCTTATGTCGGACGACATAGCGATTGATCCGCACATTGCGCCCGCCGAAATGTTGCATATCGTCGACAGTGACAGTTCTCAGACACTGGCGATCCATGACGTCAGAAAAGGTCGCGACCTCGTTATCCAAGGTCCGCCTGGGACAGGAAAATCGCAGACGATCGCAAACATTATTGGGTCGGCCGTTGCCGACGGAAAGACCGTGCTGTTCGTGGCCGAAAAGATGGCAGCGCTGGAGGTCGTCAAGCGACGGCTTGACACTGCTGGGGTGGGGGACGCCTGCCTTGAGCTGCATAGTAACAAGGCGAACAAGCGCATGATGCTAGAGGAGCTGCGGCGAACCTGGCAACTCGGATCGCCCAGGGGCCAGCTTCCTTCTTCCCTAACTGATCGCTTGCTGGAGGCTCGCGATAAACTCAACGCACATGCTGCACGAATGCACGTTGCGTTCGGAGCGTCCGAACTCACTCCTTATCAGGTTCTCGGCCAGCTAACCCGACTAAGGCAGGTCGGTCAGAAACCAGTGGACATCGAACTTACGGATGCCACAAGCTGGACAACTGACGGCGTTTCGCAACGTCGCAAATTGCTCGATGAGGTCTCTCAGCGGATCAACGAGATCGGCTTGCCGATCCACCACCCGTGGCGGGGAGTTGGCCTGGATGTCGTTCTTCCAACGACCATTGAGAGGCTCGTCCCACGCATCGCGGCGTTGCTGGACCAAGCCAAGGCACTGCACGCCAAACTGGTCGGTATCGCTGAGCGGATCAAGGCCGAGCCTCCGAAAATTCTCAGCGACAGCGGCGAGATAGAAGATCGCGCTGAGCTTCTCGCGTCCGCGCCTGGACTTCCTGCCGAGGCGCTCGTCTCGCCGGTATGGGATGAGCGTCCGAAAGACATTTCATCGCTTCTCTGGTCAGGAACGGATTTCGCCCGCAAGTCCGAGGAACTTTCGGAGCAGTTGGCGGCAACGGCTATCGACACGCCAATTGAAGGTCTCGAGACAGAGCTTGCAAAGCTTCCCTCGGAATTTCCGAAAGATGGTTTCCATCGTGCGCGACAGCTCACCATTCTGCTCCCACGCTTGAGGGAAGAAGCTGAGCGCCTGAATCAGGAACTCGGATCGGCGATATTGCCAGACACGTTGGCAGGCTTGCTCAGGCTGGCCGTGACCGGCGAGCGAGTAGCGGCAGCACCTGACGCAAGTCCGGAGGCCTTCGCAGCCACCGTTTGGGACTCCGGACTTGAGCAGGCAGGCGACCTTGCCGACAGCGTAGCGACGCTTGAGGCTGCCAGAGCCGACCTTCAGGGCAAGGTTGTTGACGCGGCGTGGAGCACCGAGGTGGCCGCGGCGCGGCAGGCGCTCGCCACACACACGGGAATATTGAAAGCATTGAACGGCGACTACCGTCGCGCCACAGCACTTGCGCGGACTATTGTGGTCGACCCTAGCGCGCCTGCGACGCAGATAGTTGGTCTCCTCGACCTTTTGATGAAGGGTCAGGCTGCCGCAGCAAGAGTCCGCGAAGGCGACGCTTTTGGCCGTTCCGCCTTCGGGGCAGATTGGCGTGGGGAGCGATCGGCTTCCGCGCCACTGCTCGCGCTAGTGGAGTGGATGCGGACTCTACGAGGGCTAGGCCCCGAACCTCGGATTATCGCCGGCCGGATGGCGGAACGCTCCGAGGCCGGTGCGCGTGCAGCGCGCGTTCGCAAGGTTATCGAAATCGGTCGGCCAATTATCGAAGGTTTCTGGAACGATCTCGGGCACCTCGCGTCATCCATGCTAGGCGACGTGGCTTCCGCCGAGCGGGCCTCGCTGCAACTGATGGAAGCGAAGGCGAGCACTGTAGCTCAAGCCGATGATGCGTCACGACAGGTTCTGACTGACGTTCCGGATCTAATCACTGAGCGGGTGGAGCTACTGCGCCGACTAGGCAGACTACAAGCACTTGCTCAAGGGATCGATGCGGGAGAGAGCCTTGGCAAGTTCGTATTCGGCTCGTCGTGGCACGGTCGAGGATCCGATTGGGCCGCTCTCACGCAAGCCGAGCTTTGGCTGAAAGAAAATGGCTCGATCCGACATCTGGCTGCGCGGTTGCCTGAAAGAATCGAGATCGCAAACTCGGCACGTTCAGCACGTGAAGCGGCCCAAGCGGCAGCGCGGGAATTGAAGGCGCTTACAGGGGATTTGAAAGCCGATGCTCCCTCCTTGTTTGGAGTAGTCGATTTTCCGGACGTCGCGATAGGCGAGGTCGTTTCTCGGCTGCAGGGTTGGCTCGATCATCAGGAGCAGCTCTCGAAATGGGTTGCCTATGAAGAGCGATCCGAAACGGCCCGAAAGGCTGGACTGGGACAGTTGATAGACGGCCTAGCCAACGGCCAGATTACAACAGGATCGGCTCGATCAGTTTTTGATATGGCCTACTACGAACGAATGTTTCTGGCGATGGCGACCGATGAGCCGGAGCTGGCAAGGTTCGACGGGGAACTGCATTCCAGGGCTGTACGTGACTTCGCAGATCTGGACCGCCAGCGCATCAAGGCCGGCGCCATCGAAGTTGTAACGGCTCATCACCGGAAAATTCCTTCAAGAGACGGCGGAGCTGGACCTGTCGGACTGCTTCGTTCTGAGATGGCGCGCAGACGAGGCCACATGCCCATCCGGCAATTGATGCAGAAGGCAGGCCCTGCCATCCAGGCGCTGAAGCCAGTGTTCATGATGAGCCCGCTTTCGGTGGCGCAATTCCTGTCGCCCGGCCGGATGTCCTTCGATCTGCTCGTGATGGACGAGGCGTCTCAGATCCAGCCCGTGGACGCACTTGGCTCGGTCGCCAGGGCCAGTCAGGTGGTCGTCGTTGGCGACGAACGCCAACTGCCACCCACGACATTCTTCGCGAAGATGACAGGCTCGCAGTCTGAAGATGACGAGGGTGAGGGCGCGCAGGTCGCCGACATTGAAAGCATCCTCGGCCTGTTCACGGCCCGCGGCTTGCCGCAGCGTATGCTGCGCTGGCACTACCGTAGCCGTCACCAATCTCTAATCGCAGTATCGAACAGCCAGTTCTACGAGAACCGGCTTTTCATCGTGCCAAGCCCTTATACCCAAGAGGCAGGTATGGGGTTGCGGTTTCATCATGTGCCGGAGGGGGTCTTCGATTCCGGCGGCACAGGAACCAATCCGGTAGAGGCGAGAGCAGTAGCGGAGGCGATCATCCGTCATGCGAAGGTGAACCCGCAAGAGACTCTAGGCGTTGCAACATTTTCGGTTAGCCAACGCCGCGCGATCCAGGATGAACTCGAAGCGCTGCGGCGACTAAATCCCGACACCGAGGAATTCTTTCACGCTCATCCAAGCGAGCCATTCTTCGTCAAGAACCTCGAAAATGTTCAAGGCGATGAGCGCGACGTGATCATGATCTCGGTGGGGTATGCCAAGAATGCCCAGGGATACATGGCCATGCGTTTCGGCCCTCTTGGCGCGGAAGGCGGCGAGCGTCGGCTCAACGTCCTCATAAGCCGCGCCAAGCGCAGCTGCGAAGTATTCGCGTCCATCACAGACGAGGACATCGACCTGGAGCGTGGCAAAGGGAAAGGCATCTTCGCCTTCAAGCTCTTCTTGCACTACGCGAGAACAGGGCGAATTTCGCTTGCCCAAGTCACGGTTCGCGAAATGGATTCAATCTTTGTAGAACAGGTAGCCAACGCGCTGATCGAAATGGGTTATCAGGTTCATGCTCAAGTGGGCATTGCCGGCTTCTTCATCGACCTCGCAGTTGCGGATCCAGAGAGGCCAGGCCGCTATATTCTTGGCATCGAATGCGATGGCGCAGAATATCACTCATCTCGCTCGGCCAGAGATCGAGACCGGCTTCGGCAGTCGGTTCTGGAAGACCATGGTTGGATCATCCATCGCATCTGGAGCGCTGACTGGTTCCAACGGCCTCGTGAGCAGCTGGAGCGAACCATACTAGCGATTGAGGCCGCCAGAAAAGAACTCGATGAGCGGGCCGAATTGGGGGTCCAGAGAAATCGAGCTGTAGCCGTGCAGGTTGTTACGGTCGACCGAGGCAACGTGACGGAAATCGGTCTCGAAAGCACAAACGGATCCGAGACACCCAATCGAGCCTACGAAGAGGCCGAACTAAAGCGACCGGGATCGTTCGAACTCCACGAGACGCCCAGCGGAATCATGGCCGGACTGGTCGAGCAGGTCGTGGCTACAGAAACGCCAATCCATGTCGACGAAATAGTTTCGCGTATTCGGGACGCCTGGGGTCTGCAGCGGGCCGGTGGCAGGATTCAGGATGCAATCGAGCGGGGGGTAAGCATAGCACAGAGAGGTGGTTCAGTAGCCCGTCGAGGCAACTTCTGCTTCAAGCCAGGTGTTCCTGTTCGTCTCAGGGATCGCAGTGGGGTCGTGTCCGCTGGATTGCGCAAGCCCGAAATGATTGCGCAGGACGAGGTCGCCCAAGGCGCTATGGAAGTCGTGAAATCCAACCTCGGTGCGACAGAGGAAGAAATCGCCACAGGCGTTGCCAGGATGCTGGGCTTCAAAGCCACAAGCGCACAATTAAGGCAGCTGATTTCAGCTGGGGTCGCCGATTTGGTTGCCAAAGGAGTGTTACGGTCCCAAGACGGCTTGTTGGTGGCCGGCGAATCCGCGAGCGAGAAATTAGCTGAAGTGTAACGGGGCGCTGCAGCGCCCTCGTTGCAATTTCTGTCGAAGCTCGGAACACCTCTTTTGCTGGCGGAGGCCGAATGGCATTTCGATTCGTACACACGGCCGATATTCATCTCGACTCGCCGCTTCGTTCGCTGGCGATGCGAAATCCCGATCTTGCCGGGCTGGTGGGCGACGCCAGCCGCCAGGCATTCGTTTCGATAGTGGATCTCTGCCTTGAGGAACGTGTGGCCGCGTTGGTCATTGCTGGCGACCTATACGATGGCGACCAGACTTCAATGAAGACAGCGCGGTTCTTGGGCGCGCAGATGACACGCCTGCACCAGGCCGGCATCATGGTTTTCAAGATCCGCGGTAATCATGACGCCCTGTCGCGGATTTCCAAACAGCTGGTATTTCCCGACACCGTTACCATCTTTGGTGGTCGTGCTCAGTCGGTATTGCAGACAGCCGGCGGTCTGGACGTCGTATTCCATGGTTTGAGCTTTGCGAACCCTAAGGCGCCGGACAGCCTGTTAACCAAATATCCGGCGGCTCGTGAAGGGGCCGTCAACATAGGCATCATGCATACCAGTCTGGCTGGATCGCCAGGTCACGACGTTTACGCGCCCTGCAGCATCGCTGACTTGCACGCCCACGGTTTCGACTATTGGGCCCTCGGCCACATCCATGCTCGCCAAGTCCATCCTGGCGCCAGTGCCGTGGTGATGCCGGGAATACCGCAGGGGAGGGATATCAACGAGGCCGGTGAGAAATCAGTCACCCTGGTGACGGTGCGCCACGACCGTTCGGTGGAGATCGAGGAACGGCTGACCAGCGTTGCGCAGTTCGAACGGGTGAGCGTCGACCTTACCGGAGCGGTGGAGTGGCCCGAGGCCGTCGCGCGTGTTCGCTTCGCACTCGAAGAGATGCGGGCAACCGTCCGATCGCGTCATGCTGTGGCTCGCATTGGCCTGACAGGAACGTCACCACTGATGTGGGCGCTGATCCGCGACAGGGACCTCCTTCTTGCCGAAGCCGAACAGGCTGCGGAACAGCTAGGCCATACGTGGGTGGAGAAGCTCGAGCTTGACCTCGCGCCGCCTCGGACGGAGACCGCCGAGGATATTGCTGATCCGATTTTCGAACTCGAGCAATCAATGCGTGCCGATGCCACCTCGGAGGCCTTCCGCGCTGAGGCGAGGGCGTTCGTCCAAAAGATGGTCGCCGACCTTCCGGCCGACGGGCGGGATTTTGCTGGGACGGACGAAGCCGGGCTGGAACAGTTCCTCGATCAGGTGCTTTCCAAGGGCGCGGACTTGGTGACTGCCCGCCTTAAGGCCGGTGGATCGTCATGAGGTTGCGGCGCCTTGACCTCATTCGTTATGGAAAGTTCACCGATCGTTCGATCGACTTCGGACCCAAACCGGAATCCGGACCTGATCTGCATATCGTGTTTGGCCTGAATGAGGCCGGCAAATCGACTGCGCTTTCGGCCTATCTAGACTTGCTGTTCGGCATCGAGGAACGGAGCCGCTACAACTTCCTGCACGAGTACAGTGCCATGCGCATCGGCGGGGTGCTGGAACTGGCCGGCTCCGAACACACGTTCACGCGTACGAAACAGCGCAGTAATTCGCTATTGAATGCGACGGGCCAACCGGTAAGCGAGGTGGCGATCACGGCGCATCTCGCCGGTCTGTCGCGCGACGCCTACACGACGATGTTCTCACTCGATGACGAGACGTTGGAAGCCGGCGGAAAATCTATCCTGGAGTCGCGGGGCGACCTCGGCAAGCTTCTGTTCACGGCCAGCGCCGGTCTTGGGAACGCAAGTGATACGTTGAACGCCCTCGAGGCCGAAGCAGACGCTCTGTATCGGAAGCAGGCGCATGGAACCGAACTGGCGCTGTTGAAGAAGCGCCTTGTTGACGTAAAGTCGCGCAGGGATGCGATCGACACCCTTGCATCAACCTACGAGGGCCTGGAGGCCGAACGTCTCGATGCAGCGCAGCAGTACGGCCGAACCATCAGCGATCGGGCGGTGCTGGTGGCCAGGCTGGATACCTTTGCTCGTTACGTGCGTGCTGCGCCGATGCTGGCGGATATCCGGCGCAAGATTGCCCGGCTGGATCAGCTGCCGGACATCGCCTCCCCAGCCCGGACATCGACGGGAAGTGTCACCGAACTGATCGATGACGATGCCAGCCTCAGAACGCGGCTGTCCGCAAACATCGACGAGACCGAGCGCCTGGCGGAAAAAGTCACTGCGGTCGACGAGGACGAACCGATCCTGTCGATTTCCGAACGCATTCGCGGGCTGGCGGAGAGCAAGGTGCGCCATACCGCGGCTGGCTTTGACTTGCCCACTCGCAGGATGGAGCTGCAAATCCTCAACAACAGCGTGGCGAGCTGCCTTGCCGCCTTGGGCCGATCTTCCGAGGCGGATCCTGGCGCGCTGCTTCTGCCTGCCGTCACCGTTGGCGTCGTTCGCGCCATGGTCGAGCAGAGGTCCGGGATTGCTACCGGGATGCGTGCCGCTCGCGACGAAGCCGCGGCGGCACTCGATGCGCTGCAGGTGGCAAGGCAGCGGGTCGGCGAGGAAAGGGCGGTGCCCGAACCTGCCAGGGCAAGGCTGGGCTCGGCTTTGTCGAAAGCGCGAGCAAGCGGACACCAGGCAGAGATTAGGACGGCTCGCGAGGCGGAAGATGCGGGAACAATCCGATGGAAGGCGGCGCTCGCGCGCTTGCGTCCATGGAACGGAGATGCCCTCGCTCTCGCCAACGTCGCGGTTCCGAGCGCCGGGCAGATTGCCGCCTGGAAGACGGTAGCGTCAGAACTGGCAAGGAACACCGCCGTACTTGCCGAACGCCTTGCTGAATACGAGGGCAACCATGCCATGCTCGCCGCACGATTGGATGCCCTTCGTGCCTCGGGCGACATTGTCGACGATGAAGCGGCTACCGCCATCCGCCGAGTTCGCGATGATGCGTGGGCAACGCACCGCGCAGCGCTGACCGGTGACACCGCTGACGACTTCGCCGTGGCATTGGCGCGCGATGACATTGCCAGCGCAGGCCGGCTGGCCGGCGCGGCGGATCTGGCTGAGATCCGGGCAACTACGCGCGAGCTGGCCGAGGCCGCGGCCAACCTGTCACGCAACGGCATCCAACGCACACAGCTCGGCAAGGATGTGGATACCCAATTGTTGGAAATCCGCGCGGCCGCCAGGGACCTGCTCGGAGACGCCGTGGAACCTTCGTCTGAGCGCCTGATCGAAAGGATCGAGGATCAGATCGAGGCGCGCAGCGATGCGCTCGCTGCCTGGGAGCAGATCGAACTTGCTCGCTTGAAGGCCGAGCGAGCCGCTGACGCCGGCGAGCAGATACGCTTGGAAATGAGAGCAGTGCTGGGAAGCGTCGGCATTGTATCAGAGTCCAACGACACCCTCGAAGCAATCATGGCCATCGCGGAGCCGTTTCTGGATCGGCAGCGCAAGGTGGACGCCGAGTATGCCGAGGCGCTCAGAATGGTGAGCTCCAAAGAAGAGGATCTAGCGGCACGACGGGTTGCAGTAGGTGTGGCGGAGCGTCGCGAGGAGGAATGGCTGGCCGGCATTACCGAAGCACTCAAGGGAACTTGGCTCGAAAGCGGGCTCTCCGCATCCGGCGTCGGCACTGTGCTCGATCAATTGGCCGAACTTTCAAGAAGCCTGCAGGAACGGGACGACCTGCAGCTGCGTATCGACAAGATGGAGGCCGACAGGGCCAATTTTCTGGTCGAGGTCATCGCCGTTGCGGTTGAAGCCGACGAGCCGACGAAGGATACCGACCCGGAGCAGTTGGCCATCCGCCTTGCCGAGCGCCTAGAGCGTGCCGAGCGGACACGTGAAACGAAGGCAAGCCTCGGCAACGACCTGAAGCGCCTCAAGGAGGCGCGCGACATCCTCGACACTGAGATTTTGGCACACGAACGCCGCAAGAACGAGGTGCTGGGCGTCTTTGGTGTCGCCACTCTGCCCGAGGTAGTCGAACGCGATGAGCTGTTGCGTGAGCGCGATGGCTTGCGCACCACCGTCGCCGAACTTGAGGAACGGATAGTGGCGGAGCTCGCGGTCGACGGATTCGAGCAGGCCCGCTCGATCCTGGACGCGATCGATTTCGACGGCCTCGCGGTCGAGAAGGCTGAGGGTGAGCAGCGGCTTCGCCTGTTCGATGAAACCATCCAGCAACAGCTGATCCGGCAGACGCGCGCGGCCGACAAGCTGGACGCCATCGGCGGTGATAGTGCGGTTGCACGCCTGGATGCTGAACGGCGCACAACCCTGCTGGAAATCGAGGAGAAGGCCGTTCGCTACATAGAGCTGAAGCTTGGCATCATGTCGGCTGGCAATGCTTTGCGGATCTACCGTGAGAGCCATCGCTCCGGCATGATGGCGCGCGCATCAGACGCGTTCAAGCTAATGACGCGTGGCCAGTATTCGGGGCTGACAACCCAGCCTGTAAGAGGTGGTGAGGTTCTCATTGCTGTGCAGGGTGACGGGCAATCCAAGGTCACCGAAGCGCTTTCAAAGGGTGCACGATTTCAGCTGTACCTTGCCCTAAGACTCGCCGGTTATTACGAGTTCGCGCAATTTCGGCCCTCGGTCCCATTCGTCGCCGACGACATCATGGAGACGTTCGACCATATTCGCTCGGAGGAGGTTTTCAGGCTGTTCGGAGCGATGGCAAACACAGGTCAGGTCATCTACCTGACGCACCATAAGCATCTATGTGAAATAGCTGAGGCTGTCGTACCGGGAACGAGGATCCATCAACTCGCACAGTAATTTTCTCCGGAATACGTGAACGAACCAGTGAAGGACGCCGAATTTGACGGCAAGTATGCGCCCAAAGTCAGACGTTCCGGCAAACTTCGCGTTCGTCCAAAAGCGGACATATCGCCCGAGCCATAGACGGCCCCGATGTGCCCATAATGGACGTCCTGCAAATTCATTGTCCTGCCGAATCTGGACTTCGAGAGCTGGCCCTAAACAGCAATTGTATCGCGCCTAGCCGTCCTATCGCCGGGGCGCCAATTGTAAACAACGGCGAACTATACCAATATCGTTACTGGCTTCTTCCGGTGCGACTCGGGAGAACGGGATGGGCAATGAACGCGAAGACGCAAACGGGAAAACACAGCGCCGCTGGCCAATACCTCGGCTATGCGCTTCAACCTGTACGCCTTTGCTTTCACCTGCTCAACGCGCCTAGCGGCGCCTTGGTCTCTCTTGAACATTTAGACGATGTGGCGGTTCACCTGGTCGGCGGCGAAGTCGTTCTTGAGCAAAGCAAGAGCGCACTGAAGCAAAATCCGATATCCGACTGGGCTGCGGACCTGTGGAAGTCTCTGGCCAACTGGCTCAGCTTCATGGCGGCGGGAGAGATCGACCCGGCGACCAGCCATTTCCGGCTATATGTCACACCGGTGAAGGCGGGTGCCTTCGCGATCGCGCTGAACGACGCGAAAACAGATGCCGACGTGGAGGCGCTGGTCGCTAACCTCGCCAAAGCCCACAGCAAGCTGAAAGCTGCACCGGCATGCGACGCCGACGTCCAAGCTTTCCTGAACGCTGATGCGGCTCATTGCGCCGCCTTGGTCAAGAATCTCGCCGTTATCAGCGTCGATGCAGATCCCGTCGATCCGATACGCGCGATCTTCAAGCCGACGGTCTCTCCGCTCATCATCGACCTAGTGTGCGAACGCGCGATCGGCGCTGCGAAGGAGGCGGCGGACAGGCTGATTAGAGCTGGCAAGCCCGCCATCTTGGACGTGGACGCGTTTCAGGCCGAGCAAAGAGCATTTGTTCAGAAGAACAACCTTCCAGGGCTGCTGTCGTCTTTCACCAAGCAACCGCCTGTCGAGGCCATCGAACAATTGATCGCCGACCGTCCCGCCTTCGTCCGCCAACTCGAGCTGATCGAGGTGGGAGACGAAGCGTGCGTCCGGGCTGTTAGCGATTACCTTAGGACGCTCGCCGACATCTCGATCTGGGGCGAAAGCGGGCTAATCTTTGAGAAGAACCTAAGTGACTGGGACGATGATCTTGTCGGTCGCTATGAGCACGTCAGTGCAGAGGTGCACGACATACAGGCCGGACACCCCGCAACGGTTCGTGGTAGAATAGTTTACAGGCGCTGCGCGCAGTTGCAGCCTCCACTCGATGGTCGAGTCGTCCCCGGTCATTTCGTCCACGGATCATTCAACGCCCTTGCCCACGGCCTGCGCCTCGGCTGGCATCCCGACTACCAGACTCTTTTGGAGCCAGCGACTTGATTGAGGCTGGCCGATCGCACCTACCGCTCAGCGACCTCGCCCTTGTCCAGAATCCAGGACTTGGGGCTTTCGCATTGTGGCAATTTGGCCAAGGTTTCCAGGCTGAGGACGAACGTCCAGCGCCGTTCGCCTTGGCGTTTCTCGTGCTGCCAATCGTCCTGCATCGCGCAACGCTCGAAATCGTGACTTCGACAAACCGACCCTCTGGACTGGCGCTCTTCGCGGCCAAGCTCGGGAAGGAACGGGAACAACTCCTCGCCGTCCACGAGCGAGCGCTGCTGCTGCGTACTCTGACATTGCAATCGGCCGCTGTCGGTGTGAGCGGGCGGCTGCTGTCCGTGGATTACAAGGATGCTACTTTAAGAGCAAACGTACCAGAACCGAAACCGAGGAGGCTCGTCCTTCCAGAGCGCGTCAAGCACCTCGGACCTGCCTCGGAGAAATTGGGTTTCTGGTTTTCGAACCTGGGGACCGCGCAGGTGGCCAACCTGTTACGGGTGGAGTTCTAGATGTATTTCCAGCTTCGAAAACTGATCCTTTGGCCCCGCAATGGTGCAGCGCCGCGGGTCGTCAAGTTCGAGCCCGGTGTCGTCAACGTCATCAGCGGCGCGTCGAAGACCGGGAAGTCCGCCGTTATCCCTATTGTTGATTACTGTCTGGGCTCGGAGAAATGCGCGATTCCGGTGGGCGTAATCCGCGAGAACTGCAGCTGGTTCGGCATTCTGATCGAGACGCTGGAGGGCGAAAAGCTCTTGGCGCGACGCGAACCGGGGGACCAACAGAGCACAGGCGACATGGTGCTGCTGGAGGGCGCACAGGTCGAAATTCCGGAGACGATCACCGACAAGACCACCAATGTCGACACGGTCAAGCGCGCGATGAACCGCCTGGCAGGACTGACTGACCTCGACTTCGAACCAGGTACAGAGAATGGATTCAAGCAAAGGCCAAGCTTCCGCGACCTCATGGCCTTCACGTTCCAACCTCAGAACGTGATCGCCAATCCCGACGTGATGTTTTTCAAGGCCGATACGACGGAACACCGGGAGAAGCTAAAGACCATCTTCCCGTACGTTCTGGGCGCGGTCACGGCAAAGATTCTCCAGGCGCGGTTTGAGATCGATCGGCTCCAGCGCAACCTCCGCCGGAAGGAGGCTGAGCTACGCGCGATCGTGTCGGCAACTGGCGCTTGGCGGGCGGAGGCGGAGGCGTGGCTGCGTCAGGCAGTCGAACTTGGCCTAGTCGATTCCTCCACTGAAGTGCCGAAGGACTGGAGTGACGTTGTTGACCTGCTTCGGCGCGTGTCGAACAGCAACTCAAGTCTTGCTCGACCAAGCCTGGCCGGCATCGATGTGGTGCTGACGCGTCTGGAAACCCTTCGTGCGTCGGAAACTGAAATCGCCGCGCGACTTACCGAGCATCGTCAGCGCCTGAACGAACTGCGCCGTCTGGTGGAGAGCAGCGAGGCGTACGGCGACGCCATGCGCATCCAACGTGACCGCTTGGACCTTTCCACGTGGCTGAGGGACTTGGCCGACGAGTTCGCCGATCCGTTGGTCGCACTCGGGGACGGCGGCCGCGAGAAGGTCTTGGCCCTTTGCGACAACCTCGGCGGTCTGGAGATCCGACTGCGGACCCACCCTGCGATGTCTAACACGCTTGACAAGGAAATCCTGCGCCAGCGCGGCGCCGCTGAAGCGGTCCTATCTGAGTTGAACGATGTCCGTAGCGAGATAGCGGTGCTGGAACGGGACTCTGACGTCGCCCGAGACGAGGCCAATCGCTTCGATAGGCTTGAGCGCTTCCTCGGTCGATTGGAGCAGGCGTTGCACGTCTACGACCGCGCCGACCAGTCGTCGGATTTGCGGCAGGAACTCACCTCGCTGCAGGCCGATATTGCAACGCTGCAAAAGACGATCTCCGAGGCCGACATCCAGCGCAAGCTATTCAACGCGTTGCACCAAGTCTCCCATCATGCCAATCGGCTGATTCCGCAGCTTGACGCGGAGTGGCCCGAGGCCCCGATTAGGCTGTTGATTGAAGACCTGACCGTCAAGGTGACTAGGGGAACGCGTGAGGACTACCTGTGGGAGATTGGCAGCGGCGCCAATTGGCTCGCGTATCACGTCGCACTAATGCTTGCGCTGCAGCACTACTTCCTGGCCGAACCTCATCACCCAGTCCCTGGTCAGCTGATCTTCGACCAACCTAGCCAAGTCTATTTTCCTAAGCGGGCGGCGGGCGACGAGGGCCCCGACCTCATCGCGTGGAGGGATCAGGACGTGGTCGCCGTCAGGAAGGTCTTTGCGCTCCTAGGCGCTGAGGTCATGGCCGCGAAAGGTCGCCTCCAGATCATCGTGCTGGATCATGCAGATGAGGACGTCTGGGGCAAGCTTCCCGGAGTCAAGTTGATTGAGGAATGGCGTGGACAGGCCCTCGTGCCTCAGGCTTGGATTGCCGCCGCATCTTCCAACGGTGGATAATAATCTGCTGCCAGAGGAGAAGGCATGGCGAACGTGGACGAGATCAACCGTCTGACGGCCCTTGGCTTGAACGTCATCACAGCCATGGATGTCGCGGAAGGAAAACTAGACGAAGCCTTCGAGGTCGCCCGCGCTCAGGAGAAACGCAAGGTCGACATCTGGTGCAAAGGAAGAAAGAACATTCCGGTTGCACTGACTGCGATATGGGACTGCGATCCTGCAAACTTCTATCTCGCGTTCGACGGCGATGATCCCAGCGACCACGCTTCGACGGATTTCATTCTTATCGACGCTGATGTCACTGACGTTGGCGGCAGGCTTACCTACGCCGCCAGCAGGGACAAGGGTCCTTGGCATCAACGTTACAAGAGCAAGAGCTGTGGGATCGCCTACCGATGGCTGCATGGCCGCGGTGTCACACCGCCTTTGCTCGGCGAGTACCAAGGCCAAGTTCACATCGTAGGAGGCATGCACCGCTTCCATCTTGCCAAGCACTATGGGACGACGCGCATGCCATTCCTCGTCCGGAGGGCCGAACTAGCCGCAGTAATGGCGTTGATCCCCTCGGCGACCGACACCGCCAACTCGTAATGGCGGGGACTGCAGAAAAGAAGCGAATGAGTTGCGAACTTACCGGGATCACTCCCCGAAAGCTGACCGACGGCTTCCGGCCCCGTTGCGGCCATTCTTACTCCCGCACTTTGGCTTTTCCAGCGCTAAACCGGCCTTGGGCGATGAATGGAAACGGTCAGATGTTCCCGGTCTGTGCTCGAAAAGTCGCATAAAAGGGCAGACTGGTGTGACGTCCGGAATTATTGGGCCTTTCACGGGTTTACCGGTCCCGAATTATCGGTTGCTGGCGGGCGGGCTATGCGATTGAAAACAGGAGAGTTTTCTGGCTAAGGGTGGGGTTTCAGACTGAGTTTACCAATGCCCTTAATGACGATTAATTCTGGATTGGCATCAGGTGATTGGGTTTGCGCAGAATATAGCCGCCCTTATTGGTAAACCCGCTCACGGTCGACAACGGATTGGTCAACCTAGGACGACAGGATTGGTAAACCGGAGCCGCCCTATCGACGAAGGTCTAGCTTGGCGCATTCACTGTCGCCGGTAGGCAGATATTCGGGCGACAATCGGGACCAGCGTGCGACGCCGCCAAGCGTGAGACACGTCGGCTACGCCGCAAATCGACACGGTTTGACCGGGCGCAATACCGCACCGATCTTCTAATCTCGGCTTAATTCCGGAGAGAGGCAGATAATTCCGGACGCCACACTGATTGGTAACCTAAGGCCACCCACCACGCGGATTGGTAGCCCACAGGAATAGGTTTGGTAACCCTTATCGAGTGAGGGCCGCTCGTACCTTTCGGCGGGGTCGTTTCAGTTCTAAGCCCGGCTTAATTCTGGACAACGACAGATAATTCTGGACGGCACAGTGGAACTCAACGCGTTGTAAGGATGGCATAGAGAAGCAGTAGCCCTCCAGTCTCGCTACTGGAAAAATTCTGGAAAATGGGTCTGCTTGGCTGGACGCAGAACGTTGTGATTATTCAGCCGGCATTTCTGAAGCTTCTCGAACACAAACAGCTTGCCTTCGCGCACGCTATCTTCGAGCGACTTCGCCTTCGCCAGATGCGCCGCAATCGCGCTGGCCAGCATGCAACCTGTTCCGCGCATCGATATAGCAAGGCGCGGCGTGTCGAAGTGGATGGGTTCATGATCGGAGCGTAACAGAATATCGGCCGATCGGGGACCCGACGCGTGCCCACCCTTGATCAGCAGGGCCTGAGGGCCGACGGCCTGCAGTCTTTGTCCTTGTTGGAGCGCACCGTCCTCATCCGAAGCCGGTTCGGAACCAGTAAGGAGCGCCAGTTCAGGAAGGTTGGGCGTGACAATGCAGCAAAGCGGCATCAAATCGCGCTTCATGGCAGCGATAGCGCCTGCTTCCAGAAGTGCGCGGCCTGAGGTGGAGGCCAGCACAGGGTCGAGTACTGCCGGCACTTGCGGAAATTTGCGCAGCACTGCGGCAACGGCAACAATGATCTTGGCAGTCGCCAGCATGCCGATCTTGATTGTGGCTACGTCGTTGGCCTGTAGCGCGGCACACATCTGATTGGCCACCATGCTGGGTGGCGAATGATGGATTTCGATCACGGCGTCGTGCGTTTGCACCGTTAGCGCTGTGACGGCGAGACAGGTGCGCACGCCAACGGCAGAGATCGTCTCGATGTCGCGTGCTATTCCAGCACCCCCGCTGGAATCTGATCCGCCAACGACAAGCACATGCGGTTCTCGTCTCATCGCCATCGGTCCGTCTTTTCGATCCATTCTCGCGTGCGCGCTTCGGGGTCGAAGCTCAACGTGATGTCCGTGACCACTGCGGCGCTGTTGGCGCCGGCCTCAAAGACGCCGTCGAGGCGGTCGGGGTTGAGGCCGCCGATGGCGACCAATGGGATCGGCGCCACCCGCCGCTTCCACTCGCTGATCCGCTCTAGCCCTTGCGGTGCCCACTTCATTTTCTTCAAAGTGGTGGGATAGATCGGACCGAGCGCGACATAGTCGGGCTCGGCAAACATGGCCGTTTCCAGCTCGACATGATCATGCGTGCTCAATCCGAGCCTGACGCCCGCTGCCCGTATCCTCGAGAGGTCGGCCGTTTGCAAATCCTCCTGGCCCAGATGCACGAAATCGCAGCCTTCCTCGATTGCCAGGCGCCAATAATCATTGATGATGAGCTGGCTTTTGTGTTGGACACACCAGGCCTTCGACTTGCGGATCTCCGCGCGCAGCCCGGTTTCATCCATGGTTTTGATGCGAAGCTGAATCAGCTTGACGCCGAGCGGCGCCAACCTTTCGATCCAGGCGGCGCTGTCGACGATCAGGTAGAAGGGATCGAGCTTCATGAAAAAACGGCCCTGCCGACCATCGGTGTCGATGGCACGGCGACGTCGCGCGGTTCGAGCATTCCCGAACTGAACGCCTCACGACCGGCGTCGACCGCCTTACCGAAAGCACGCGCCATGCCGACCGGATCTGCCGCCTTGGCGACCGCTGTGTTCAGGAGCACGGCGTCAAAGCCGAGTTCCATGACGGTGGCCGCGTGCGACGGCCGTCCGAGCCCCGCATCCACAATCAGCGGGACGCCAGGGAAATATCCGCGCATCGAGCGCAGCGCCGTCATGTTGACCGGTCCCAAGGCGGAACCGATCGGTGCGCACCACGGCATCAGGACCTTGCAGCCCGCTTCCAGCAGCCGCTCGGCGACAACGAGATCGTCGGTGGTATAGGGGAATACCGCAAAGCCGTCCTCGCACAGGATGCGGGCGGCTTCAACCAGACCGAACACATCCGGCTGTAGCGTGTCGTGATTGCCGATCACTTCGAGCTTGATCCAGTTGGTGCCGAAGACCTCGCGCGCCATTTTCGCGGTGGTGACGGCTTCCTTGACGGAGAGGCAGCCGGCGGTATTGGGCAGGGTTCTGGCGCCCAGCGAGCGGATCAACGACCAGAATTGTTCGCCGGCCCTACCGCCCGCCATCTCACGCCGCAACGAGACGGTCACCACCGACGTGCCCGATGCCTTGACTGCATCGGCAAGGATGGCCGGCGAAGGATACTGAGCCGTGCCGAGAAGCAGGCGCGACGAAAGCTCGGTTCCATAAAGCTCCAACATGCTAGCCGCCCTGCATGGGCGAGAGGATTTCGATCCGGTCGCCGTCGCTCAACTGGAACTCCGCGCGGTTGGCTTTGTGCACGAGGTCGCTGTTGACGGCGGTGGCGAGCCAATCGCCCTCATAGTCGAGCGCGGCAAGCAACTCGGCCAGCGTGGTGGCGGCAATCTCACGCGCCTCGCCGTTGACCATCAGTTTCATGAGCATGCTCCTTGGTTCTGTCTTGACTGAAAACCAGGTCGGCAGCCTGGCGCGCCATGGCGGGGGCGAGGAGAAAACCGTGACGATAAAGACCGTTGATCGCGATGATCTCACCGTCTGTTTCGACGCGTGGCAAATTGTCGGGAAATGCCGGACGGACACCCACACCGGTTTCAACGATCTCGGCCTCACCAAAGGCCGGATGGAGGGCATGGGCGGCGCCCAGCAGCTCCATCATGGAACGCGCCGTCACCGGTCCGGCGCTCTGGCTTTCAATCATCGTCGCTCCGATCATGAAACGGTGATCGGTGCGCGGCACGGCATAAAGCGGAAAGCGTGGATGAAGCAAACGGACCGGCCGCGACAGCGAGACATCAGGCGTGCGAAGGATCAGCATTTCGCCGCGAACACCGCGCAGCCTGTCATCGGCCGCTGCCATTCCCATGCAGTCTATCTGACGGGCGAATCCCGAAACAGGCCGGGCGTCGCAGCCGAAGTGGAATTTGACACCCATGGTCGCAAGCTTGTCATGAAGTGCCGCCATCGCCGGGCGTGGGTCGAGGTGAGCCTCGTCGGGGAAGAGCAATCCACGCCGGAAGCGGCCGGCGAGGTCGGGTTCCAGGAGCGCAATTTCGTTTTCATCGACGCGCCGATGCCCTGACGTGCGACTGGCGAACCGGTCAAGCTCACCGGCATCACGCGGCGCGGCCACGACCAATGTCCCGGCCCGTGTCACCTGACCCGACAGCACCGCATCCCACCAGTCGGCAGCATCGCGTCCGAGATCCAGCACCGGCTGCTCCGCGCTTTCGCGCTCGCACCATGGCGCCAGCATGCCGCCGGCGAACCACGACGCGTTGCCACCAAGGCCATGCCGCATCTCGGCGACGGTGACCGTCGCGCCGCGGGCGGCGAGTTCGAAAGCGACGGTGAGGCCGGCAACGCCGGCCCCTTTGACGAGCACCCTCATGATGGTTTGGGAGCCTCTGGCACGACCGGTACGCCAGTCTCGTCCGCCTGCATGTAGAGATCGCCGCCCTCCCGGTATTTTGCCGCCATTGCCGCCATGCCTTCCTTCTGGGCCTCGGCACGGATGTCGTGGGAAATGCGCATGGAGCAGAATTTCGGCCCGCACATCGAACAAAAATGTGCCAGCTTGTGCGCCTCCTTGGGCAAGGTCTGGTCGTGGAAGGACCGTGCGGTTTCGGGGTCGAGCGACAGGTTGAACTGGTCCTCCCAGCGGAACTCGAAGCGCGCGCGCGAAAGGGCATCATCCCTGGTTTTCGCTGCCGGATGGCCCTTCGCCAGATCGGCTGCATGGGCGGCTATCTTGTAGGTGATCACGCCAATCTTGACGTCGTTGCGGTCGGGAAGGCCGAGATGCTCTTTCGGCGTGACGTAGCAAAGCATTGCGGTGCCGAACCAGCCTATCATGGCGGCACCTATCCCTGAGGTGATGTGGTCATAGCCCGGCGCGATGTCGGTCGTCAGCGGCCCCAACGTGTAGAACGGCGCCTCACCGCACACTGCGAGCTGCTTGTCCATGTTCTGCTTGATCTTGTGCATGGGGACATGGCCCGGGCCTTCGATCATCACCTGGCAGTCCTTTGCCCAGGCAATCTTGGTGAGTTCTCCAAGTGTTTCCAGTTCGGCGAATTGCGCCGCGTCGTTCGCATCGGCGATTGAACCGGGACGAAGGCCGTCGCCGAGCGAGAAGGAGACGTCATAGGCTCTGGCGATGTCGCAGATCTCCTCGAAATGCTCGTAGAGGAAGCTCTCCCGGTGATGGTGCAGGCACCATTTGGCCATGATCGAGCCGCCGCGCGAGACGATGCCCGTGACCCGGTCGACGGTCAGCGGGATGTAGTGCAGCCGCACGCCGGCGTGGATGGTGAAATAGTCGACGCCTTGCTCGGCCTGCTCGATCAGCGTGTCGCGGTAGACCTCCCAGTTCAGATCCTCGGCGATGCCGTTGACCTTTTCCAGCGCCTGATAGAGCGGCACCGTACCGATCGGCACCGGCGCATTGCGCACGATCCAGTCGCGGATGTTGTGGATGTTGCGGCCGGTCGACAGGTCCATCACCGTGTCCGCGCCCCAGCGGATAGCCCAGACCATTTTTTCGACCTCTTCGGCCATCGACGATGTGACAGCCGAGTTACCGATGTTGGCGTTGATCTTGACCAGAAAATTGCGACCGATGATCATCGGCTCGCTCTCGGGATGATTGATGTTGGCGGGAATGATTGCGCGCCCGCGCGCCACCTCGTCGCGCACGAATTCGGGTGTGACGAAATCTGGGATCGCCGCGCCGAAGGCTTCGCCGTCGCGTTGCAGCTTGCCGCGCATCACCTCGCGGCCGAGATTCTCGCGGATGGCTACGAACTCCATTTCTGGCGTGATGATGCCGGCGCGCGCATAGGCAAGTTGGGTCACCGCCTTGCCCTGCTTGGCCTTGAGCGGCCGATTGCGTATCGGAAATTCCGGTGTCAGGCGCTCGCCGGTGGCGAATCCATTGTCTTCCGGCCGGACGTGGCGGCCGTCATAGGCTTCGACATCGCCACGCGCCGTGACCCATTCGTGGCGAAGCCGGGCAAGGCCTTTTTCGATGCTGGTTTCGACTGATGGATCGGTGTAGGGGCCGGACGGATCGTAGACGGTGACGGGCGGTTCGCCGGCCGTCGGATGGACGGAAATCTCGCGCATCGGCACCCTGATCTGCGGGTAGAGGACGCCGGGCTTGTGGATTTTCCGCGAGGCGGGCAGTGGTCCCGTCGATACGGCGGGGGTGAGGGCATTCATCGTGAGGCTCCTTTGCTCATGCATTGGAGACCCAGTTCTGTGCCGGAAGGATGAAAAGACGCTTCTGTAGACCTGCTGCAACAGGACCTCGGGCGTAAACTCCCGCAAAGCGCTTGCACCGTCCCTACGCCAGTATGAACTGGATCAGGTTCAACGGGTCACTGCGCCGCGAAAGCCAGCAGTATCTCAGCCCCTTGCCGGGACTCCCCTGGTGAATGCCTTAGGTTGAACGGGCTGACGCTATCTTGTCAAGCGCATTCGGGCGCCTTCGGCCGGTGGCGACGACCGGCGGCCAGCCGGGCGGAGAGCTCGCGCATGCATCGGGGACAAGTCACGCCCCGTAGACCGGGGCTGAATGGCCAAAGCCTCATTCGCTTCGTGAAGGATGGAGAAACTGTATTGGCCATGTGCGCGTATCGACCAAGTAGCTCAGGCGGTCACGGATGTGGTTATTCTGGTCGAAGGTGACGAACGGCCTTGGGGGTCACCTCCTTTAGGATTCAGAGGTTGGAAGACGGCTTCTCGCGATCACGGCCATCAGGAAATACCTGTCTTCGGCTCAACCTCGACATGGCGTCCGATCGACCGCAGATATACAGCTATCTCGTTCATGAGATGATCGCGTTCGCCGTAGATTTCAGCAATCCTACGCAGCTGTGGCTCGACGGCCCTCCGTTGCGCTGGCGTGAAATCAGCATCGCCAAAGACGTATCCCAAGTTGCCAATCGCGCAAATTTTGCAGCCGGCGTCCACAACTGCTTGTACGAATGCCGGAATGTCTTTTTCTTGCATGGTCTTCATGTCGAACCTCTCGTGAATGGCGTGCTTGCGCCCCAATCTGCCTTTTCAGCGTGTCCTCTGGGCGGCGCAAGCCCTGAGCGTGACTGTGCACGGGCAACCTCGACTATCCCATCTGCCACGCTCTTTAGAATCGGTGGGGTCTGGTGATCGCAGGCTGGGCCACTCAAAAGCCTGCAAGAAGAAAGTCATGGCGACCATTGCTCAAGATCGCAAGGGTGCGTGCAAGACCTTCCGTTGGCAGTCATGCACGCTCGCTCAGAGATAGTCCGGCCGCGGAAATTCTCCCTTATTCGTAAGAAAGCTCATTGAGCAACTGGGCATTGAGCAACTGGGTCTCACGTCACGGGTCTCGTGTGCTTCACAGCCGAAAAATAGCCGCCGTGGCAATTCTCGAAAAGTGCAGGCTACCTCGTTAAGGACACTGCGGATGATCGTTCGCGCTTGGCAAAAGCGAACGGATTAGTCTATGGCTCTCGGCAGGGGGGCGAGTTATGCGGCGGGTGCGAATCCTTCAAGTAGGCGATATTCACTATCCGGACTGGCATCCTTCCTCTAGCAACATCGATGCCAAGGATAGCAAGTTCGCTCCGAAAATAACGCAGAAGCTACGCGCGTCTTCGCTGCGTGCCGTCTTGACGAAACTTCGGCGGCTGACGACTTCGAAGCCCTTGGATTCGATCGCCTTCATGGGGGATTTCACGAGCCGTGGCGACAAGACCTTCATTGCTTCGGCATTCCAGCATTTCACGTTGCTCTGCCGCGCACAGGGACGCAGTTCAAAGGCGCTTCCGTTGATATTCGTACCGGGAAATCACGATGTGAACCGTGATGACGCGCGCGAACTTGGACCGACTGAGAAATTCAGCGAAATGGCGAGTTTAGCCGCCCGCTTGGGTTGGCAGACCGTTCCCGTGGACCAACCCGTGCACTTCAGACTTCCGACAGGATCCGCAGGCGCAAACTTCATCCTCGTCAACACAGCGATAGGCAGTTGGGAGCTTCAAAACCTTCCCGCGTTCCTTCGTGATCGTCTCGAGGCACTCAGTCCTTCTACAGAGCCTCTAGATCTCGGCTCGCCGGACATCTCGGGACATTCGCCCGCGACACCTCCCAGCGATCCAGACAAGGAGGCGTCCGACGACGAGTATTACGGTCAGATGGACACGCCATACATCTCGCGTGAGATGCTTGCAGGCCTACAGGAATTGCTCCAGCAGCCCGACATGCGTTACGGCATCATAATCGGCCATCACAATCTGCTGCCACAAAAGACTCCGCGCATTACGCCATACGCGGAGATGCTCAACAGCGGATTTGTCAGAACTCAGCTGCTGCAGGGCAACAAGCCTATCGTCTACCTGCATGGACACATACATGCTGATCCGGTCGAGATCGTCAACGATCCAAGGTTTCCGGACGGCAAATTGATCTGCATCTCAGCACCAGAGATACAGTCAGGTTTCAATGAGCTCGTCTTCTTCACGACCGATCAGGGAGAGCTCGTCGGCATCCGACTTATACCCTACCGCACCAATGTCGCCGACGGGACGGTCATGGAAGGCGAACATTGCTTTATTTCGACCATGTCCAACGGCAAGGCCTTTCTGAACAACGACACGTTTGACCTGCTGCGCCGACTGCGCGACCATGCCACCAGGCGCGGGAATGGGTTACTCTTCTGGGACGAGATCACTGAGATTGCTGCCTCCGCCGAGCTCGGGCTAGATCTGGAAGACTCTCTTCTGATGCTCCAAGCGGCGCGCTTCATCGAGATAGACGGCCTCACCAAGGCAAACTCGGCTTGGCGCATTAAGGTAAGGGACGAATAGCGATGGAGAATCCGTTCGGCCCCAACAGGATCGAGTACGAAAGCCGCCCGATACTGTGGTTCAGTCAGAAGTCGGCGTTGATTTCTGCCGCCGCCAAGCCGGTCTTCGTCGCAGGGACGAGAGGCAGCGGCAAGACCAGCATTCTTCGCTCGCTTTCCACAGTCCATATTCTTGAAGACAAAAGTCTCTCGGACCAAGTCGGCAAGCTCGCTTGGTATGGCGTCTTCTTCCAGCTCAATGAGACATTCTCGCCCCTAATCGACAACGCCGTTCTGAACCTCATTCCGGAGCGGATACGCTTCGACACGGCCGCCGTGATCCCGCGGCAATTCGTAATCTTCTCTCACTATCTGGAGCTGAAGATAGTCGAACGCCTGCTCGAGAGCATCGGCCAGCTCAGACGCGACGGCCACTTGAAATACCGGGCCTCCGAAGATAGGGACGTCGCCCTGGCACTGCATCGCGAAGTGCTGCACTTCATACCCCAACCTGCCCGTCTCGACTTCTTCAGCATCGATGAGCTGCGGGGTGGGATAACCCGGTACGTCGACGAATGCTTCAACGCGTTCTTCTTTGCCGCCGATGCCGGAGCGACCGGCTTCAGAGCAACAGACCCTGGCGCGATCATTAACAAGGTCGCGACCGCGATCACTCCACTTTTAAATGGCCCATCTTTCGCCGGTGACAGGGCGCCCTTCTTCAAGATACTGATTGACGACTGTGAAGCACTGACACCGCTCCAACAGCAGTTCCTGAACACCTTGGTGAGAAAGACGCGCGGCAACGTGAAATGGGTCCTCGCCTACATCGGCGGCCTCTACGACACGATCCGGACGATCATACCCGGCCAGTCGCTCTCGAATGCTGACCGGGACGTCGAGAATCTTGATTCAGTCGATCCGAGGGAGTTCGCCACGCTGTGCGAGAACGTGTCGTCGCTTCGGCTGTACTATGCGCTTCCTGACCATCTGCGGAGTGATCTCGAGCGCAACGATGCGCTCAGCGCGTTTTCGCTCAAAAACCGGCTGGGGCGGCTTTCCGTCAATGACATCATCGAGCGGGTTATCATATCGGGTCATTCCGAGGGCAGAGAAGAGCTTGTGGCACTTGCTGATGCAGCACGTGAATTCCTCTCCGTGAATTTGAGGACGGCGGATCAGCAGCAATTCCTTCTTGATCGAAAAGCGCGCCCTTATGCCGAAGGGCTGGCGCTCGCGCTCATGAACCCGGAAATTAAGCGCCGGCCCATGAGCAAGGCGGATGCTTCAAATCTGAAGAGGTCGATCGCCCGGAAACAGGGATGGGCTTTTCTGAAAGCGTGCCAGATGCTGCGTCTGCATGACTACCCGTACGTAGGGCACCAGATCATCACATCATTGAGCGACGTCTGTATACGCGATTTCCTTGATATAATGGGAGAGATCTTCCGCCGCAGTGTTCCGAGTTCCAGTGATCCACGAAAACTGGTGGAATTCATCAACTCGGATTTACAGATTCATCTCGAACAGCAGAGACAGGCTGTGAACGCCGCCTCTCAACGGAAGCTTGATGGACTTCAGGCGCTTTCACATCCGTACGAAGAAGAGAGCGTGCGCATGGTGCGGGCGTTGGGTTACCTGACCGCTCGCCTCCAGACAGAGTTTGCCGAAGAAAATGCTCTAGGAACGACAGAGAGAGGCATTTTCAGGGTTGATCTAAAGGAAATGCGCTCGCTGGTGAACCGACTGGAGCAACCCAGCGGAAAACTGGACGAGGTCCTGCGTCGGGCGGAAAGGGATGGGTTTATCCGGGAGGTCTCCGCCGCCGGCAACTTTGAGGTGGACCGCGCCGACCCCGCATCGAAGGAGATGATGATCAGATTGCATCGGCGATTTGCACCTTACTTCGGGTTCTCCTATCGCGGCCCGTACGAAATCAACACAATCCCTGCGGCGCGGATGGTCGACCTGCTTTTTACCAGGCATCGGCTCCCAGAAGACTGGGCCGACTCGGTGTTTAAGGAGCTCGTCGCGCGGCCCGCACTCAAGACCGAATTCCAGCACTCGCTTTTCGAGAGCGATCTCGAATGACCGCTTCAACTGTCGAGTATCGAGTCTTCGGCCATCTGGCCGTCACCGAGAAGGCGAGAGATGCAGGTACCTGCGAAACGATGGAGGCAGATATCGCGATCGTCGCGCTTGGATGGGAAACGCGTTTCGCCGCGTTCGAAAACCATCTTGACCTGAAGGTCGGCAAGATCGTGGTTCTGGACTTTGCTCTGAAGGAAGCGAACGTCCCAGCCGTCGAAGAAAACCGGCGAAAGCTCATCGCTATGGGTACCCGATGGGGCGTCGAAGTGACTGTGATCACCCTCGAGCCTTCCATCGAGTATCAGAAGAACATCAATCTCCTCGATCACCTGCTCACTCAGATGGCCGCTTCATGTGGCTCATACGAAGGAAGCCTGCGGAAGGTTTTCGTCGAGTGCTCGACGATGCCGCGAATCTACATCCAATGGCTGATTGCGGTGGCATTCAAGAAAATGTCGATTCAGTCTCTCGAATTCGGGTACGCCGAAGGTATCTACGGGAACGCGATCGGCAAAGAGGATTTTTCCAGCGGCTTGGACCGATACGTCACCGTCCCTCATCTTCAAGGCAGCGGAGGAATGGGCGAAGAGAAAGTCCTGCTCGTGGGGATCGGAGGAGATGCCGACGTATTCTACGGATTGATCGATATCGTCAGTCCGGAACGGATCTCGCTCCTCGTCCCAAGAAGCGACAAGAATGCGCATATCGATGCTTTGCTCGATCAACAGGTGGCCAAGGTACGTGAAACCCACCGGCTCGAAGATGGCGAAGTTCGCGACATCCAGGCTTTCGGGCTGATGGCCCACCTCGATGCTTTCGAGACGTATCTCGACGGGTTCGGCTCGCGTGCGGTGGTGAACGTTTTTGTCAGCGGCCCGAAGGTTCAGGCCATCGCTGCTGCCGTGCTCGCCTGCTCCGACAGCCGCGTCCATCTCAAGGCAAGAATTCCCACCTCCTATGCCCATCGTGAAGTCTCAGCGAATGGGCGGTATCATATCTATAGGCTGATTGACCTGACATCCCCTGCCTGCAGCCTTCCCGGGACGTTCTGACACTATCTTGCATTCGAGTAGCATCATGGTCCCAGTAGCCGTTCCGCCAAGCCTTCAGCGCATGTTCGTGTCGCCCGATCCGGTCGATGGGGGGCTAATTCCCACTTGGAAGCTGCTCTACATCAGATCAGGGGGGAATGCAGACTGGCAGAATTCCGTCTAATTAGCGACTAGCTAAAACATATACTCAGGCGAGACTGTTCAGCATAGAAATAGTGAGTCGGCCGTGAACTATCCGCAAGCCATTGATCTGGCCTGTTGATTGAGGCGGATAGCGGCTTTGGAATTGCAGGATTAGCGGTATTTGGACGCTGTTTTCCTGCAATTCGGTTTTGCGATTCCCTTG
>NZ_RZQE01000160.1:0-11665 GCF_004022955.1 Mesorhizobium sp. M7A.F.Ca.US.002.01.1.1
GTTCACCTCGGGCGGCGCGTCGCCGACCTTCGACCTGATGCTGCATCTCATCCGCACGAGGCTCGGCATGGCCGTCGCGCTCGATGTCGCCAGCGTCTTCATCTACGACCAGGCGCGCGCCGCCACCGACGCACAGCCGCTGGTCTCGCTCGGCCGGCTCGATGGCTACGATCCGCGGCTGGCGCAAGCGATCCGGCTGATGGAAGCGCATGTCGACCAGCCGCTGACCATTGAAGCGGTGGCCAAGCGCGCCGGCGTGACGGCACGGACGCTGGAGAGCATCTTTCGCAAATCGATCGGCGAGACACCGGGCGCCTATTATCTCAGGCTGCGCCTGGGCGCCGCGCGCCGGCTGGTAGTCGATACAAGGATCGCCATGGCCGATATTGCCGGGCGGACCGGATTCTCATCCGCCGCGGGGTTTTCAAGAGCGTTTTCAAGGGCTTTCGGCGAAGCGCCGGTCAGGCTGCGCCGGGGCTGACTATGATAGAATCAGGCAGCGTTCTGACGGTCGCTGCCGCCGTCGATCTGCGAGCGCATTTGCTTGGCAAGATGGGTCTCGAAACGGCTGGCCACAGCGCGATCCCATTCGTTCGAGCGGCGCGTGCCGTCCTTCGGATGCGGCATTGCCATCAGCCGGTCGATGATCGATCCAGCCTCGCCAGGTGAGAGCAGGGCGTCGATTTCACGTTCGTTCTGCATATCGGTTCGCCTCCTTCTTCCTCTCCCGCCACGAGCCACTCTTATACGAGATTCGTGACGGCAGTTTGAAGGCAAGAGCGAGGTTATTGAAGGGCGTCGAAGGGCAAAACCATGTCGCTGGACCGGGCCATGCGCAAAGCTGTTCCTGCGCCCAGGCAGGTCAGGTCAACGAGAAATCTATTGTTGGATTGCGCAATTCCCAAGGCAAAGCGCTGTACGCTTTTCCCGGGGAAACCGTTACCCACTTTTCCTGGAATTGCTCAAAGCCGCTTTTCGAACAGCACCGTGGTGAAGCCACTGTCCCATTCGTCATCGGGATAGCGGCTTTTCTCGATATAGCCGACCGCTTTGTAGAGTGCTTGTGCGGGCAGGTTGAACGTGTCGGTCTCCAGCCGCGCCTGCGCCAATCCGGCCGCACTGACCGCCTGTTCGGCATGGGAAAGCAGCTTGCGGCCGACACCTTGGCCTTGACGGGATGCCATCACGTGCAGGGCCTCGATGAAATCCGCGCGCCAATGGATCAAGCCGGCGACCTCGCCATCGATCTCGGCAACGGCGAATTCAGGCCAGCTCTGGTCGACATAGCGCCCGCCAATATCCGTCTCGACATAGCGTTGCGCGGCTGCTTCGGTGATGTTCGGCAGCCAGGTGCCTTCGAAGGTTTCCTGCAGCACCTGCTTCAGCGCCGGAATATCGCTCGCCTGCGCCGGGCGCACAATGATTCGATCCTCTGCCATTTCCGTCTCCTGCCAATGCATGTCGCCCAAAGTGCACAGCGATTTGGGACGACGACATGCCGCCGCACGGGTCCTCTTTCGGTGACACGTGTAGCGTCCTGGTCTCACGCAGGCTGCCGAAGATCTGTGCGATCCTCGGCAGCTTGTCGCGAAGTGGGCTGACTAGCAGATGGCGATGGCGGCGGCTTTCAGCCAGTGGCGCCGGATGTCGGTCCAAAGATGAAGCGGCGCTCGCCCTACACGTAGCGGTTGACGATGTTTTCCAGCAGTTCCTGGCGGCCGGACCTCGGCTGCGGCTCGATCTTCTTCTTGACGACACGCTCGGCGATATCCTCAAGCGTGCGCTTGCCGGCAAGCATCGCCTTGCCCTCGGCCGTGTTCCAGCCGGCATAGCGTTCGGCCAGCGGCGCCGACAGTGCCTTGTCCTCGACCATGCGCGCCGCAGCTTTCAGGCCGCGAGCGCAAGAGTCCATGCCGCCGATATGGCCGATCAGCAGGTCCTGCGGATCGAGCGACTGGCGGCGCAGCTTGGCGTCGAAATTGGTGCCGCCGGTCTTGAAGCCGCCAGCCTGCAGGACTTGGTAGTAGGCCAGTGCCATTTCCGGCACGTTGTTGGGGAACTGGTCGGTGTCCCAGCCCGACTGGTAGTCGTTGCGATTCATATCGATCGAACCGAAAATGCCGAGCGCATTGGCCAGAGCCAGTTCGTGCTCGAAAGAATGGCCGGCCAGGATGGCGTGGCCCTGCTCGATATTGACCTTGACCTCCTTCTCCAGCCCGAAGCGCTTGAGGAAGCCGTAGACCGTGGCGACATCGTAATCGTACTGATGCTTGGTTGGCTCCTGCGGCTTCGGCTCGATCAGGATCGTGCCCTTGAAGCCGATCTTGTGCTTGTAGTCGACGACCATGCTGAGGAACCGGCCGGCCTGTTCCTGCTCGCGCGCAAGGTCGGTGTTGAGCAGGGTCTCATAGCCTTCGCGCCCGCCCCACAGCACGTAGTTTTCGCCCTTCAGCCGCTTGGTGACGTCGATACAGCTTTTTACCGTCGCCGCCGCGTAGGCAAAGACATCCGGATCGGGATTGGTGGCCGCGCCCGACATGAAGCGGCGGTTGGAGAACAGATTGGCGGTGCCCCAAAGCAGCTTGACGCCGGTCTGCTTCATCTTGCCCGCGAAGTAGTCGGCGATCTCATCGAGGCGCGCCGCACTCTCGGAAAAATCCTTGCCTTCCGGCCGTACATCGGCGTCGTGGAAGCAGAAGTAGGGCGCGCCGAGCAACGAGAACATCTCGAAGGCGACGTCTGCTTTCAGTTTTGCCAGCTCCATCGTGTCGGTGCCGCCGGCCTTGGGAAACCACGGCCGGTCGAAAGTCTGGCCGCCGAACGGATCGCCACCCGGCCAGGCAAAGGAGTGCCAGTAGGCAACGGCGAAGCGCAGATGATCTTCCAGCCGCTTGCCGGCGACGACCTCATCGGGATTGTAGAACCTATAGGCCAGCGGATTGGTCGAATCCGGCCCTTCATATTTGATCTTCTGGATGTCGCCGAAAAATCCACTGCTCATGATTTCTGTCCTCTCACAAAGTTCTGACGCCATTACCTCAGGCGTAATTGGTTTCACGCCGGCGCTGGTTGAAAAGGGTCATGTCAAAGCCACCAAACGAAGGAGACAGACCATGACCGACCTCACCAAGATCGCTAAAAACTACATCACCGCCTGGAACGAAAGCGATGCCGGCCGCCGGGCCGAATTGCTCAAGGCGACCTTCACGGAAGACGTCAGCTACCGCGATCCGCTCATGCAGGGTGATGGCCATGAAGGCGTCGCGGCTCTGATCGACGGCGTGCAGCAGCGCTTTGCCGGTTTCCGGTTCTCGCTGAAGGGTACGCCGGACGGTTTTGCCGACAAGATCCGCTTCTCGTGGAATCTCGGACCTGAGGGGACGCCTTCGGTGATCGAAGGTACCGACATCGGAATCATCGAGAACGGCCGCCTCAAGAGCGTCACCGGTTTTCTCGACAAGGTGCCGGCGCAGTGAGCCGGACAGCCGCGGCGTGGGCGAAAGACCGTTCACGCCGTGGCGACCCTGATTGCCGGGTACAGCGCCCGGTAGCGCTGATAGGCATCGGCATAGGCGCCGCCGAGCGCCGCATCCGGTTCGATAGTTGCGTCCGTCCTCGGGGCCGTACAGATTTCGAGCGGATCGGCACCCGTCGCCGCGATCAGGCCGAGCCGCGCGGCACCAAAGGCGGCGCCGAAGTCGCCGTCGGCAGGAATGTCGACAGGCAGTTGAAGCGCGGTGGCAATCGCCTTCAACCAGTAGCGTGAGCGCGAACCGCCGCCGATCGCCGTCACCCGCGTCAAGGCTGTGCCGGCCGTGGCCAGCGCTTCGAGGCTGTCGCGGAAGGCAAAGGCTACACCCTCCAGCACGGCCTGGGTCAGCACGGCACGGCTCGATTGATGCGCCAGCCCGGTGAACGCGCCGCGAATGGCGGAATCATTGTAGGGCGTGCGCTCACCCGAGAGGTATGGCAGGAAGGACACGCCGCTCGGCGCCTTCAATGTGTCGCCGAGCTCAGTGGTCAACTCGCCGGCGCTCTTCCCGGTGATTTCCGACAGCCAGTTGAGCGAATCGGTTGCCGACAGGATGACCCCCATCTGGTGCCAGGTGTTCGGAAGCGCGTGGCAGAAGGTGTGAACCGCGCTAGCCGGGTTGGGCAGGTAGGAAGCGTTGGCGGCAAACAGCACACCCGACGTGCCGAGCGAAACAAAAGCGTGGCCGGCGCCAACCGTGCCCATGCCGCAGGCCGAGGCCGCGTTGTCGCCGGCGCCACCGGCGATCGGAATGCCGGCCTGGACGCCCCACTTCGATGCCAATTCGCTGCGCAATGCGCCTGCCTTCTGCGTACCCTCGACCAGCGACGGCATCTGCTTTTCATCGAGCGATGTCGCCGCGAGCAAATCCGCACTCCAGCGCCGCTTGCCGACATCGAGCCAGGACGTGCCGGCAGAATCCGACATTTCCGAAATGTGCTCGCCCGAAAGCCAGAGCCGCAGGAAATCCTTGGGCAGCAGCACTTTTGCGACCTTGGCGAAGACAGCGGGCTCGTTGTTCTTCACCCAGGCCAGTTTCGGCGCGGTGAACCCGGGAAAGACGATGTTGCCGGTCAGGGCGCGGAAACGCGGATCGGCATCGAGGACGGCGGCCTCGGCATGGCTGCGCGTGTCGTTCCACAGGATGCAGGGGCGCAGCACCTTGTCGGCGGCGTCAAGCAGCGTGGCGCCATGCATCTGGCCAGACAGGCCAATGCCCTTGACTGCCGCGAGTTCATGCGGATGGGAGGATTTGAGCTCGGCGATTGCGTCTTCGCAGGCCCGGATCCAGTGCTCGGGATTCTGTTCCGACCAGCCGGGGTGCGGCCGTGAAACATCAAGCGAACCATGGCCGGAACCGATGACGGTTTGCCCGGCATCGATCAGCAGCGCCTTGACGCCCGACGTCCCGAGATCGAGGCCCAGATACATGTCTTCCTCCCACGCCAGTTAATTTTTTCGGGTCTCGAAAAAATCTGGCTTGGCCAGTTTTTAAAACAAGATCCGCTTCGGGTCAATTCTCCGACAAATCGGCGGCGCGTCGCACAAACAGCGCTGACAGCGGACTGTCGGGCCGCGCCATCGAACGCTCCGCCGTGAGCGCCCTGGCCAGCGCACCCTCACCGGCGCGCAAGGCCGCCTCGATCAGCGTCAGGTCGATGACGTCGCGCTGGGCGTGGCTGCCACCGAAACGATGTGCGATCGCGCGGATCGGCCGGATCAGGCGCGCGGTCTCGGCGTAGCTGCCCTCACCGAATGCCTTGATGGCGAGCGTCAGCGGATGGCCGACATCTCGCGTGAAAGCCGCATTGTCGTCGCTGCCACGCATGGCCTCGCGCTGAGCCTCGAGCAAGGCGAGGGCCGGCGCATCTAACCCGGCACCCACGAAGGCCATCATCGCGTGGGCGTCGTTGAAGGCATAAAGGCCCGCTCCCGCCTTGCCCCAGTTGGCGGCGAGTGCCGCCCAGCGGTCGCCGACATCGACGCCGCCGAGGTGGAGCCGCCACAGGATTGCCGAGGCATCGACCATGTTGAGCGCCATCGTCGATTGCACGCTGTAGATAGGGCCGTCATAGAGGGCCAGCACCGCGTCGGTCTCGCCGAGATCATAGTGGAACAGCGCCAGGTGCCACCAATTGTGGACCTGCAGGAAGCTCTCCCGTGTCCACGCTTCCGGATTGGCGCGCATCCAGGCAATGCCATCCCTTTGCCGGCTTTGCATCTCCATGACATGGGCGACGGCGTGCTGCGCCCAGCCGTCGCGCGGCTCGATGTCGACTGCCTCGCGGCCAAGCTGCTCGGCCCTGACATAGTCACCCATTTCCTCCAGCCCGAAAGCCTGCATGCCGAGCATGGCGTGGTAGCCGGGCATGCCGCTTTGCCACGAAGGCAGGGCACGAGCGATGCGGTCGCGCAGCATGCGGGCATTGCCGGTGAAGAAATCGATCTGGTGGCCGACCTGCAGCGCCAGCCCGTCGCGCGGGGTCTCGATGGTGATGTCCTCGAGAACGCGGCTGGCCTCATGCCAGCGCCCGCTGGCGAGATGGCCAAGGGCCGAGACATGCGCCCGCTCGCGCGTGGTCGCGGCAAGCGGCAGTGCGGCCTCATGGCAAGCCTTGGCCACGGCCGTCGCCTCCCGCTCGGTGGCGAGGCCGAAGAGATATCCCTTGAAGACATGGGCCATGACGAAGCCGGGATCTTCAGCGATGGCGCGGTCGACGGAAGCTACGGGATCGCCGATGAAGCACTGCAGTTCACGCACTGCCTGGCTGTAAGGCGTGAATCCCGCCTCCGTCGCGCCCGAAAGTGCCAGGCCGAATGCGTCCCTGGTTGCCATGCGATGTCCTTTATCGACCCGTGACAGGCCCTTGATCCTTCGGCCCAAAGCGATCCTAAAGCATAGGCCACGGACACGCCAACCGTGCGCTACGCCAGACCTTTCAGTAGTCTTTGCAGTTTAGCAACCATGCGGGGCAGATTAGGCTTTGTAAAATTGAATGAATTGTGTCTTCATTGCGGCGGCTGGCGGGGGCTGGAAATCGCGAATCGAGAGGGGACGCGATGCGGCATGTGAAGAACTCGCTTCCGAACAGTCGTTCGGCGGATGTGCAGGTGACAATTGCTTCGCAATGGCGAAAGCCGCATCCGTTACATCCGTGGCTTATTAGCATCCTCTCAACTACAGCTTTTGCGTTGCTGCCCAACTCCGCCGCGTTTGCCGCATGCGTGCTGGCTCCATCCGCCGGAAACACCGTCTACACCTGTGACAGCGGCGACTCAGGCGGCAGCCTCACCGATCTCGACGGCGACAACACGCTGAATTTTCCCGCCGGCGGCACCGGGCAGATATCAGGCAATGTGACCTTTGGCGTCGGCACGGACCGCATCGACATGCAGTCAGGCACCATAACCGGCACCGTCGATCAGGGTGGCGGCACGGATTTCTTCAAAATTGGCGCGGGCACCGTCACCGGCAATGTCCAGCAGGGCGCCGGCATCGACGACTTCAACATGAGCGGCGGCCAGATCGGCTCGCTCAACCAGGGCGACGGCCTCGACACCTTCACCATGACCGGCGGACGCATCGTCGATTTCTTCGACGATGGCGACCACGCCGTGATGACCGGTGGCCGCATCGGCCGGGTCAACATGAAGCTCGATCAGAACTATTTCAACATGTCAGGCGGCACCATCGACCGCAACCTCGTCACTGGCTTCGACAAGGACACGATCATCCTGTCGGGCGGCACCATCGGCGGCAACATCAGCGTCAGCGGCGGCAATGACAGCGTCACGGTCACCGGCGGCACGGTCGGTGGCGATATACTGATGAGCTTTGGCGCCGACAATTTCGTCTGGAACGGTGGCGGCATCATCTATGGTTCCGTCGATCTCGGCGGCGATAACGACACCGCCAGGCTCAGCAACCTCACCAACGCCAATCTCGGTGCCACGGATGCCATATCAGGTGGTGCCGGCACCGATGCGCTGACCCTGGACAACGTCAAACTGGATGGCGTCAGCCGGCTCCAGAACTGGGAAAGCATCGACGCCACCAATGACACCCAGCTGACGATGGACAGCAATCTGGTGCTCGGCGACAGCGGCACCGGCACGGGTTCGCTCAGTGTCGATGCCGCAAGCACGCTCTACGGCGGCGGCTTCAATGCGGCGATCCAGGCGTTTACGGCAGGCCAGCTGGCGCAGGTCACCAATGCCGGGCGCATCGACCTGACCAATGGCAGCACCGGCGCCACCGACAGCCTGACGATTTCGGGCAATTATGTCGGCCTGGGTGGCCTGCTGCTTATCCAGACCGAGCTCGGTGACGATTCCTCCGCATCCGACAAGTTGGTCCTGTCGAGCGGAACGGCTTCCGGTTCGACCGGCATCTCCGTGGTCAATCTCGGCGGCGCGGGGGCTGCGACCACGCAGGACGGCATCATGGTCATCCAGGCAATCAACGGCGCCACCTCGGGCGCCACGACATTCGCGCTCGACGCCCCGGTCGCCGCCGGGGCCTTTGAATATTATCTGTTCAAGGGCGGCGTCAGCGCCGGCAGCGAGGAGAACTGGTACCTGCGCTCGACGCTGAACACGCCGGCCCCGCCGGCCGCAGCCCCGCCGGCGCTGGAACCTGCTCCGCCGCCGGCACCTGAGCCGCCGGCGGCCGAACCGCCGCCGCCGCCGCCCATCGACCCTGCGCCGCCGCCTCCGCCGGAATCCACCCCCGGCGATCCCGATCCGGTTGATCCGGCGCCGCCGGTCGTGCCGGCCGATCCGCCGCCCGCGACACCACCGCCACCACCACCGGCACCAGTGGCGGATCCGCCCCCGCCGCCGCCGGTGGTGCCAACTGAGGTGCCCGACCTGCCGACAGCGGCGGCGGGCGAGGAAATCCTGCTCTATCGCATCGAGGTTCCGGTCTATTCGGCCTTGCCGCCGGTCGCCGAACATCTGGCGATGACGACGCTCGGCACATTCCACGAACGGCGCGGCGAGCAGAGCCTGTTGTCGAACACCGAGCTGTCGCCGGTCTGGGGCCGCATCTTCGGTCAGGACAGCAAAATGGCCTATTCAGGAACGGTGTCGCCGTCCTTTGACGGCACCCTGTTCGGCCTCCAGGCGGGCTTCGATCTGTTCGGCCGCGAAACCGCGTCGGGCCAGACCGATCGCGCCGGCCTGTTCGTCGCCTATGCCAGCATGAATGGCGACGTGCGCGGCCAGGCGCTGGGCAGGGACAATCTGTCCGTCGGCAGCATGGATATCAACGGCACCAGTATCGGCGGCTACTGGACCCGGATCGGTCAGGGTGGCTGGTACCTGGACGGCGTCCTCATGGCCACCTTCTTCGGCGGCAACGCAACATCGTCGCGCGACATTGGCATCGACGTCGGCGGGACCGGCGTCACCGCTTCGCTGGAAGGCGGCTATCCCATCGCGCTGGCGCAAGGCTGGACGCTTGAACCGCAGGCGCAACTGGTCTGGCAGCAATTGTCGCTCGACGATGCGTCGGACCGCTTTGCTTCGGTTTCCTTCGATACGGACGGCAGCGTGACCGGCCGGCTCGGCGCACGGCTGCAAGGCGAAACAGCGATCAATGGCATGGCGCTGCAGCCGTATCTCAAGGCCAACATCTGGCACGATTTCGGCGGCACCAGCCATGTCAATTTCGACACCACCGACATCTCGACCGAGGGCAGATCGACCTCGTTCGAGTTCGGCGGCGGCGTGATTGCCAAGGTGACGGACAAGGTCAGCATCTTCGCCACCGGCGACTACACCACCAATCTCGGTGGCGACAAGCGTCGGATCCTCGAAGGCAATCTGGGCTTCAGCGTCAAATGGTAAGGCCGGTCATGATCCCGAAAACCAGTTTCGGGATCATGATCAAAAAGACAGCTTAATTGCTGGAACGCATCGCCACCGTGGCGATGCCGGCGCCGACCAGCAGCGTACCGCCGGTGCGGTTGAAGATGCGGATCGCCTTGGGATTGCGCACCACGTTGCGTGCGCGTGCCGCGATCAGCGCATAGCCGAAGGCATTGGCGAAGGCGAGCGCCAGGAAGGTCGTCTCGAAGATCAGCATCTGCGTCCAGAAATCGGCGTGCCGGTCGAGGAACTGCGGCAGGAAAGCAACGAAGAACGTGATGCTTTTCGGGTTGAGCGCGGTGACGAGCCAGGCGTGCGCCATCATCTTGGCCGAGGAGACCGCGTCGGTGCGCGGTTCGGCCTTCAACGCGCCGCCGGCGCGAAACAGTTTCACGCCAAGATAGATCAGATAACCGGCGCCGATCAGCTTCAGGATGGTGAAGACGGTCGCCGAGGCCGCCAGCAGCGCGCCGATACCCAGCATCGACAACGTCATCGCAGTGAAATCCCCCAACGCCACGCCGACGGCCATCGGCAGAGCGGTACGCCAGCCCTGGCCCAGCGCATAGGACACGACCAGCAGGATGGTCGGACCTGGAATGATGAGAAGGATCGTCGATGCGGCAGCGAAGGCGGCCCAGTTTTCGAAGGACATGCTCGTCTCCTTTGAGCTTAAAGAAGAGGATAAATCCTTAGGCCCGGAAGAATGTAAAGAGGCGATTTCCCTAACTGCGCCAGCGGCAGATCGGTGTCAGTTCGCGCCGCTCAGCGTGCTCACTATATCGGCCAGGCTGACATTGGCACCAAGAACGGTTGCCGCCGCGACAATGGCAGCGGCAAAAAGCTTGATGTCGGTTTTTAAGGTCTTGCACATGGAGGCCCCTCGCTGATGGTTCGAGGAGTAGGAGACGCCGGCGCCGGGAATATGACTCGACCGAGGTCTTTTTGTGCAGCAGCCTTCGTTCAAGTTCAGGCAAGAAGGTCGAACATCGCCAAGGCCATGCGCAAATGCAGGCTGTGCAAGCTCTTCACGCTTTATCAACCATGAATGAGGAAAATGCCTGCTATCCGGCCGGACCGTGCTTCCCGCCGACAGCGTAGGGTCTGGGTATATGCGTGAGTTGCCGCAAGGTCTGACGCCGCCGCGAAATGGCGACGCAATCGAAACCGATCATCATCTTTGCCGCCGCGCCATCCTGTCCGGGGCAGGGGCGCTTGCGCTGCTGAGCGCCGCCGGTTGCTCGACCTCGGGCGGCGGCCTGCCGGCGCTCGAGCTCGACGACGTCACCACGGGTTCCGTGCGGCCGATCCGGCCAAGCATCAGCGTCGACAAGAACGTCACCAGTCCCGGGGTCATGTATGCCGGGCTGACCGACGGCGGCTTCAACGTGCCGGAAGTGCCATATCTGAAGGTCAAGCCGGAATTCCGCCGCCAGATCGTCGTCGACACGACAGGCGAGGCGCCCGGCACCATCGTCGTCCATCTCAAGGAGCGCATGCTCTATCTCGTCCAGCCGGGTGGCGATGCCATTCGCTACGGCGTCGGCATCGGCAAGGACGGTTTCCGCTGGTCCGGCCGCGCCAACATCCAGTACGGCAGGGAATGGCCGACCTGGACGCCGCCGCCGGAGATGATCGCCCGCAAGCCTGAACTGGTGAAATGGCAGGCCGGACAGCCCGGCGGCCTCACCAATCCGCTCGGCGCGCGTGCCCTCTACATCTACCAGGACGGCAAGGACACCGGCTATCGCATCCACGGCTCGCCCGAATGGTGGAGCATCGGGCAAGCGATGTCGTCGGGCTGCGTGCGCCTGATCAACCAGGACATCATCGACCTCTACAGCCGCGTCTCCAAGAAAAATCCGGTCGTCGTCGTCTGACGCTTATGCGGCGTGTTGGCGCCGCTCGAAACTCCCGTTGCGCGATGCGGCAAGACAGGCCAAGGTGCCTTGAAAACCATCGCGCCGGGAGAAATCAAGCATGGCTGGAACGTTTGTCATCGCGCAGGGCGGCGGCCCAACCGCCGTCATCAACCAGACGGTTGTCGGGGCGACGCTGGAGATCCGCAAGCGGCATCCCGGTGCCAAGGTGCTGGGCTCGATCCATGGCGTGCGCGGCATCCGTGACGGCAATTATGTCGACCTTTCCGCCATTCCGGAAGACCGCCTGCGGCTGATTGCCGGCACGCCGAGCGCCGCCCTCGGCTCGACGCGCGACAAGCCCGACGCCGCCTATTGCGATGTCATCCTCAACGGCCTGAAG
>NZ_RZQE01000161.1:0-11562 GCF_004022955.1 Mesorhizobium sp. M7A.F.Ca.US.002.01.1.1
CCACCATCAGCCGCGACAGTTCGAAGAACGAAGCGCCGGCCGGCTTGTGCTGGTAAATGGGTGGGGGGCTGGACGGCGCCGGGCGGGCCCTGGCCGTGGAGGGCGCTTTCCGCGCCGGCGTCTTCGCCGCGGGGGCCTTCGATTTCGGTTCTGCGTTCTTGGCCATGATATCGGTCCTGCCCTGTTGGCTCGGTCAGCCTCTTGGTGGGAAAATGCCTTGCAGCGCGATGCAGAAGGTTAGTGTGAGGTAGGGCATCCGGTTGTTGTGCGGCAGGCCGCCACCCGCCGGAGCCAGCATGTTGGCCGCCATCGGCACCATGTTGACGGTCGTGTTCTTGTAGGCGTTGGCGTTGGTCGACCTGGCGATCGCCCGCGTCGGCGTCGGGATCTGGAGGTCGGCGGGGTCGGTTACGGCGCGGATGCTGTGGTTGTGCATCGGCATTTCCGATTCGAGCAAGGTGACCGTGTCCGAGCCGCCGAACTGCCCGAGATCATAAAAGCTCAATCCTGGACCTTGGCCGGGCTGCATCGGCACACTGCCTTGCATGTCCGGCAAGGCGAAGGTCGACTTGCCGTCGCCGCCATAGGTCGTACCCAGCAGCGAGAACAAGGCCGTGTTTTGCGAAATCGGCAGGATCTGGCCGTCGCAGACCGCCCAGCCCACGGGCGCGAAGTTGAGCGGGAAAATTCGGATTTCTGCTACGAATTGGTCCGACATGGTCCTGTCCTATGTTGGGGTCGGGAAAACGCCGAACAGCGAGATGATGAAATTGACGCAGAGATAAGGCTGCAGGTTGGTGTGGGGCCAGCCACCGCCAGACATGCCGACCACGGGATTGGCGAGGTTCGCCGTGGGCGTGTCCTCGACATAGAGCTTGCCCGTGGAAGACTGGGCCACGACATTGTTGGCGGGGCTCGTCTGGCTGGAGACGCTGGTCGTTGCCAGCATCGCGTGCGTGTGGCCGGTCATTTGCTGTATGCTCAGCGTCACGTCCTCGACGCCGCCGGTTTGCCCGATGATAAATCCGGTCCCCTGATGGAGCGGCACGCGGCTGGCCAGGTTCGGCAGTTTGAATGTCTCCTCACCGTCGCCGCCATAGGTGGTGCCGATCAACTGGAACAGGGCATCATTTTCGGAAATGGGTATCGTCTGGCCCTGACAGAACATCCAGCCGGCGGGCGCGAAGTTTCCCGCGAACATGCGAATCTCGCCGATGTAAACTGTCATGGCTGCGCGTCCTTCAATTCCGCGACGGGAAGATGCCTACCAGAGCAATGCAAAAATTCAGCACCAGATAGGGCTGCATGTTGTCGTGTGGCTGACTGCCGCCCATCGCGGTGACGCTGCTCGGTGTCAGCGCAGTCAGATTGGACGTTCCCGGCGCGTAAAGCTGCGCGGGCGATGCCGCAAGCACATTGCCGGTGGCGACGAAGAGATCGCCGGAAGCCGATGTCGCGCTGGCGCTGTGAAAATGCTGGGGGATCTCCAAAAGTGTGAGCGTATGCGCCTGCTCGCCGCCCCGTTCGCCGAGAAGATGACCTTGGCCACCGGTGTGCGTCGGAACGCGCCCACGCAGGTCGGGCAATGCAAAATTCGTTTGCCCATTGCCGCCATAGGTCGTGCCCAGCAGAGCAAACAATGCCTGGTTCTGGTTGATCGGCAGGAGCTGCCCGTCGCAGAACGCCCAACCTTGGGGAGGGAAGTTGAAAGAAATCAACTTGATTTCCGAGAGATACGGCTCGGCCATATACACCCCCAAACGTTCAATTTGTAGTAAAAAGCCAATCTCTACATGACGTTACGTTAGATCACCCACCGGCACAAAGCAATCTGCTCGGCCAATACATTTTGTAATTTATTCCAGCGCCAACGCGCGCAACGCCCGCTTATGGCAGGGGCGGCTCCGTAACCCCAACAATGGTCCCGAAGCCGGTGTTGTTGTGGTCGGCGGCCACTGTCGCGGCACCGCCACCCGAATGGCTGTTGAGACTGGCGAGATAGGCCTGAACCGCCGTGTCGTCGGTGGCGCTGCCGGCATAGCCTTCGATCTTGTCGATCACATTGAACCGCTGCCGCACGCGGATATCGGTGACGCCAGCTGACGGATCGACGCTCAGCGTATTTCCATGGATATCAAAAGTCAGCGTGCCATTGTCGGGCGTGCCGGAGGCACCAGCCTGGCTCGAGGTTATCCCGCCATTGACGCGGATCGCCTCGAGCGCGGCTGCGGTCGTCGTGCTGACGGTGTTGTTGGTGATGGTGGCATTGACGATCCCATTGCCGTCGCCGTTCGCGACCAGGATGCCATAGTTCGCGACGTGCGTGACAGTGTTGCCGTCGAGCTTGACGGTCACCGTGTTGCTGCCGGTGGCGGTCCCGTTGACGGAGACACTGATACCTGGTCCGGTGCCGGAATCCGCGTTGTTGATGTTGTTGTTGAGGATGTTGCCCGTGAACAGGCCACGCACGACCGGCGATGCGGCACCGCCGCGGTTGACGTTGATCTGCGAGCCCGCGCCGCCGGCACCAAACAGGGTCGCATAGTTGGCCGTGGTGAAGGTCGCGTTCAGCACATTGAAATTATAGGTGCCGGCGCCGTTCTGATCCATGTCCACGCCAACGAAATTGTCGGTGAAGGTGCCGCCGCTGCCGGCGACGCCGGCCTGGCCGACATCGAAATCGATGTTGCCCGAGCCGTTGTTGATGAGCTGGATACCTCTCGCGAAATTGCGCAGGAACGACGAGTTCGTGACAAGGCCGGTGATGTTGGCGGTGCCGTCGGCCTGCAGCAGCAGGCCGACATTGCCTGGCGGTCCCACGGAGGTGTCGCGGAAGGTCGAGCCCGAAACAGTGATGTTCAACGTGCCGCTGTTGTTGAAGACGTTGAAATTGTCCTCAAGGCCGTTCGCGATCACCGAATTGGTGATGGCGACCGTGCCGGTCAGGCCGTTATGGGCGGCATCGGCGGCGCGGAAGCTGATCGAGCCCTCGTCGGCCGCGGCGCTGGTGCCGTTCGTGCCAGAGGTTGCGTTCACCACGCTATTGGTGAGCGCGAAGCCATTCACCTCGAACCCTCGGATACCGAAATTGTCGAAATCGTTCAGCTGCAGACCATTGAGCTGCACATCCTTCGTATTGCTGAGGTAGATGCCGGTGCCTTGCGTGGCGCTGCCATCGGCGCCGGTCTTGTTGGCGATGACGCCCCCGCCGGTCGCGCCGACGTTGGCGCCATTTCCAGTCACATGCAAGCCGCCATTGCCGAGCGCCGTGCCGGTATTGACCAGGATGATGCCGTTGGCGCTACCGCCATTCGATGTGATGCTCTGGAAGACAAGGTTCCCCGAGCCGATATTCGTGTTCTCGACATCGAGCGCGGTGCCGGTCCCCGAATTGATCGTGCTGCCGGGGCCGGTGGCGGTAACCGTGCCGCCGCCGGTGGCGCTGAAGCCGGTGGTGTCGCTGGTTGAGGTATCGATCGCCAGCTTGTTGGTGAAGCTGATCGTCGTGCCGTTGGTGCCGCCATTGGCCACCAGGTTGATGCCGTCGCTAAAGCTATTCGATGTTATGGCGCCGTCGAACGAGATCGTGCTGCCGCCGCCGGCGGTGCCGGTGTGGTTCTGGACGTCGATCGCGGTGGCGTTGGCGGTGTGGGTAATGGTGCCATTGTAATCGATATTGGCCGAACCGCCCGAAACCAGGAACGCCGTACCCGTTGCACCGCTCAGCGCGCCGGAACCGAGGTCGACCGTGCCGCTGACGTTGGTCAGCCTGACATTGTTGGCGCCGCCGACCGAATTGGTCGAATCGAGCGCGATGCTGGCGGCGACGCCAGAGAGATTGATCGCCTGGCCGGTGGTCGCCCTCACCGTTTCTGCGGCAGCGGTAGCTGTGATGCCCATCGTGCCGCCGGTTCCAACAATGCCGGTGCCGCTGGCGGTGTCGATGGTCACGCCGCCGGTGAAGCTGACCGTGCCGCCGGTTTGCGAGACGCCGACGCCGGTGGTCGTGTCAATGTTGGCGAGGCCGGTGATGTTGAGCGTACCGCTCGCCACCTGAATGCCGCCGCCCGCCGTGACGGCGCTGTTCAGTGTCACCGTGTTGAAGGTGAAGACGCCGGTGTTGCCGGCGTTGATCGCCATAATGCCGGCAGTCGTCGCCGCGGCAACGCTCGTGTTGCCGGTGACGGTGAAGGTACCGGCGATGCCGTCGAAAATGATGCCGCCGCTGCTGCCGCCTGAACTGATGCTGGTCACCACCATGTTGACGGTCAGCGGATCGAGATCGAACGCCGCGCCATTCCCCGTGAAGACGCCGCCGCTGCTGCTGTTCAGCGTGAAATTGGTGGTCTTGGTGTTGGCTAGGACGCCGGTGCCGCCATTGTTGAAGACGCTGAACGCGCCGAGATCGAGGGTGCCGCTGGTGTTGGTGAAGCTGAGGCCGTCGCCCTGGACGCGCCCTGGGCCTGGTGAGCCAACACCGATCGTTCCGGCGCTGACAGTGCCGCCGGCGCCGTTGGAGTCGAAGCGGACATTGTTGAAGGCGATGCCGCCGCCAGTGCCGCCGAGCACAGTGTTGTCGGCAAAGGACTGGATCTCGACCGAGTTGTCCGTCGCGCTGATGTTCTGGCCGGCAAAGGACGCGGCCAGCGCCGATCCCGTCGATTTCAGCGTATTGCCGTCGATCGAAAGCAGAAGCGTGTTGGCCGGCGCAGCTGATGTGGAGAAATCGAGCGCCCTGCCGCCGGCCGCGATGTCGTTGTTGCGGAGGAAGAAACTGGAGGCGGACGTCGCGTTGACGGCGACACCAGTGCCGGTGCCTGTGTTGCGGATGATGAGGTTCTGGAGGCCGCCGGTGACGACGCCCGAGCCTGATGTCGCCAGATCGACCACCGAGCCGGCTGTGTTGCTCTGCAGGATCGGCCGTAGCGTGTCGATGCCCGCCGGTGCCGCGATGATCGGCGAGTTTTGCACGGTGGTGAAATGGAACGCAGCCGAAGCGCCGGCGCTGGTATCGACGCCAAGCTGCGAGACATCGACGGCCGCGTCGTCGCTCTTGAAGGCGAGCAGTACCTGCCCGTCATCGAGTTGGAACGACGTACCGCCGAGGTCAATCGTCGCCTGGCCGCCGTCGACGTTCTTGTTGATGAGCACAATGACATTGGCGGTAGATGCCTGGGCGTTGGCATAGGTGCCTGGATTGAGCAGGCTGCCGTCGCCAAGGGCGGTGGCATCGGCGGTGACATAGTAGACCTTGTACGAAGACAGGTTCGACGTGTCGCCGCTGAAATTGACGTCGTTGAAATTGTAGTCGCCATTGGTCGGCAGCGTGTCGGTGGCGTGGATGACCTGGCCGTTGCCGAAGGTCTCGATCTTCGATTCGGCCGGGCTGCCGCCGTCGCCGAACACCAGCCTGGCGTTGGTGGCGCTGGAGAACTGGACGCCCTGGGCGACCTTGGTGATGGTCGACGTCTGGCCAGCCGGGCCAGGATTGTTGTTGAGGAGGTCACCGAGCTGGATCGTGCCGGTGCCGGTCGTGCCGGCCATGTCGATGCCGATCGACCCTGTGGAGTTGCCTCCATCGACATCAAAATCGTCCGCCGTGATGGTGCTCGTGCCGAGCGCCGCACCGTTGAGGTCGAGGCCGACGGCGTTGGTGGCGCTGGCCGCGATTCCGATGTTCAGGCTGTCGAAGCTCAGCGCCGAACCGAGCGTGCCGGAAATGTCGACGCCGCGCGAGGTGATGTTCTGCAGGTTGACCGCGCCGAGGTCGATGGCGCCGCCGCCGACATTGTTGAGCGACACCCCGGTCGCGGCGCCGTTGCTCGAAATCGAATCGAAGGTGATGCCGCCTGCGCCGACCGTCGCGCTGTCGAGATCGAGCGCGGTGCCCGTGCCGGTGGTGATGGTGTTGCCGGCGCCGCTGACGCTGACCGTGCCGGCGGCGAAGGTGCTGGCGGTGAAGCCGGCGCCGCTCGAGGTGGTGATGACGAGGCCGCCATTGGTGAAGGCCAGTGTGCCCGTGCCCTGGGTCGGACCGATGCTGGGGAGCTTGACGATGGCGCCGTTGGCGCCGCTGCTGGTGTCGAATATCTTCGAGGTGCCGGAGAAGGTGGCCGTTCCCTCGGACGATCCGTCAAACAAGACGCCGACGGCGCTCCCGGTATGATTGATCGTGCTCGAAATATTGTACACGCCCTCGGCGTTGCCGCTGAAGGTGAAGACCGCTGTCCCCGGCAGTGCTACTGCCGAGGTCGAAACGACCGAACCGCTCATGTTGAGCTCGCTCCAGTCGCCGCCGCCGACTTGCAAGACGCTGCCCGCGCTGACGTTGATCGAGCCGGTGTAGTTAAGTGTGGCGTGGACAAGATCATTGCCGCCGGCGAGCGTGATCGCTGAACCAGTGGTGCTTGTCGTCGCGCCGATGCTGGCGCTGCCGCCATTCCCGCCAACGTTGACGGTCCCGCTCGAGGTCGTCAATGCGATACCGATCTCGGCGTCATCGATGTTCAGGGTGGATCCGGCGACATTGGCGATGTTTATGGTGCCGACCAGCGGCCCACCAATATCGAACCCTCTGTAGCTGACGTCGAGATCGGTCTTGCCTGTGAAATTGACCACGCCGGCGCCGCTCAGGCCGATCAATGAAGCGCCGATGTAGCCGGTATCCCTCAGGCCGCCAATGTTGACGTCGCCGCCGAGATTGATACCTCCAAGCAGCACACCAGCGCCGGTACTCGTGGATACGGCCGAGACGCTGTCGAAGGCAACGCCGCCGGCGCCGACATTGGCGCCGAACAAGATAAGACCGTCGGCGCCGGAATTGATCTCGTTGCCCGTGCCGGTGACCGTAACGGCGCCGGTGGTAAAATCTCCGAAGGCGATGAAGCCGGTGCCGGTCGTCGTCGTTATGTCGAGACCGCCATTGGTGAAATTGATCGCGGAATTGGTGTTGGGGGCCGGTGTGCCTGCGGGGAAATTGCCAACGAGACCCAGGCTGACGGCGTCCGTCGCGCCCGAGCTGATCACCTTGCTGGTGCCCGAGAAGGTGATCGCGGCCGAGTCGTTGCCGGCAATGACGATATTGCCGCCAGCGGCCGCGTTGGTATCAGTCAGGTTGCCCGACAGCGTCACCGAGCCGCCAGTCATGCTCTGGATCGAAACAGCCGCGCCGGTGCCGTTGCTGTTGATGGTGCCGGCATAGGAGATGATCGCGCTGCCGCCGCTCCCGGCAGTCGTCGAGCCGACATTGAAAGCCGTGTTCGCGCCGGTGTTGGTCAGCGTGCCGTCGCCAATGGTCACCGTGCCGGTCAGGTTCTGCAGGTTGATGCCGCCGCCGGTCAGCGTGCCGGCCGGTCCGCTGTTGGGCAAGGTGCCGCGCGTGACCGTGATGTTGCCGGCGCCGCCATCGACGTCGAGCAGCGTGCCGGCAACGTTGACGTTGTTGTCTGCGATCGACAAATTGGTGTCGAGGCCGGCGACCTTGAACGCCGTCTGGCCCACGGCGACATTGCTGACCGTGACGCCTTCGATGAAGATGCCGCCGGTATTGACGAAGCCAGCCGCGCTCCCGTCGACGAGGAAGACCGAGCCGCTGCCGCCGCTGAAGTCGAAAGCGGTGTCGCGCACCTGGTTGTTGCCGAGCAGATGCAGGGTATCGCTGCCCGTGCTCTTGACCACGCCCTCATCGCCGGTGACGTTGCCGCCAGTAGCGCCGAGATTGCCCTGGACATTGACCGGCTGGACGGTACCGGAGGTGAGGATGGAGGCGCCGTTGCCGAAGCCGATGATCGACTGGCCGGAATCGAGCGTGAACGGGGTGCCGCTGAGATCGACGGTGCCGACAAAGGCGAAGTTCAGCGTGCCGGTCATGGCATCGGCCTCGGCGACCGTGTAGGTGGTCACGTCGGCGCTGAGCCCGTCCGTGTTGGCGTGGACGATGCCACCGCCCTGGGAAATCATGATGGTCCCACCGACCGCGCTGGCCAGATGGGCGGCGCCGGTGAAGTTGACGTCGTCGAAATCATAATTGCCGAGCGTCGGATCGAGCCCGATCGTATTGACGGTGTAGCCGCCGGCGGCGGCGCTGATGGAGGACTGCAGCCCATCGGCGGACGTGCCGTCGCCGAAGGTGAAGTTGGCGTTGGCCGAGGTCGCGGTGGCGCCGCTCGACGACAATTCGACGCCGACGCCGACATTGGAAATGCTGGAGCCGCGCAGGAAGGCGATGGTCTTGTTGCCGGTCGTCGACGACAGGTCGATGCCGCGCGAGGTCAGGCTGCCGGTGCCGGTGATCGTGGTCAGGCCGAAATCGGCCCTTGTCGAGGAACCGCTCGAGGAACCGCTGAAGTCGATGCCGGTCTGGTTGGCGCCAACCTCGTCGATCGTGGTCGTGCCGAAGCTGATATGTTCGTTGATGTCGAGGAACTCGATGCCGGCGGTGCTTGCCGCTCCCAGCGTAACCTGGGTTGTGCCGAAGGTGACCGTGCCATTGTCGGCAATGAAGATGCCGGTGCCGCCAGGCGTCGTCACGGTGACCTCGCCAAAGCTCGCCGATGCCGTGCTGGCGACATTGGTGACGGACAGGCCGGTGCCCGTGGCATTGGTGATCGACAGCGGCGCGGTCACGTTCAACGTCGCGGTGCCGCCGAGGCTGCTGACAAGCGCCCCGCCGCCACCCGTCGCCGACAAGGTCGGGCCAGTGAAGCTGATGGCGCCGCCGGCCGGGGTCAGCGTCGATCCGACATCGAACAGATCGCCGGTGCCGGTCGAGGTGACCGTACCGCTGAAGGTCACCGAGCCGCCGGTGGTGCCGTCGACCTTGACCGCCGCGCCTGGCGCGGTTGCCGAGCTGGAGACGTTGGCCGCTACGCCGACTGTCGCGCTGCCGCCGGAAACGACGACACCGTCGCCAGCGCCCGAATTGGCGATGGTGCCACCGAGGATCGTGATCGAGCCCGTATTGTTGGTCAGGCTGACATCGGTGCCCGCGACATTGGTCGTCACCAGATTGGTGATGGTGAAGGTCGATGACGAAGCGTTGATTGCAAGGCCGTTGATGCCGGCAGCGGTGCCGCCGACAGTGACATTGCCACCCAGGAACTGGCCGCCCGAGACGGCATTGAAGTTGAGCGCCGTGGCCGTCGCAACGCCTGTCGTGATGCTGTCGAACGCCATGCCGCCGGTGCCGATGGTGATGCCGTCGAGATTGATCGCCCGGCCGGTGCCGGTGGTGATCTGCTCCGTGCCCGCGGCCGCGACTGTGATCGTGCCGCCCCCGGTGGCATCGAAGCCGGTACCGGTCGTCGTGGTCAGGTCCAGCCCGCCGGTGAATTTCACCGTGCCGCCGGTGTTGGCGGACAGGTCGATCGCGTTGGCCGAGCCCGTGCTGGCGGTGATCTTGCCGCCGAAGGTGGCGGTGCCGCCGGTCTGGCCGATGATCCTGACCGCGTTGGCCGCATTGGCCTGGTCGATCGTGCCGTTGTAGGTGACGTTGGGCACCGCACCGTTGATGTTGAAGGCTACATCGTCCGTGTTGGTGATGGAACTCGCGGCCGCGAAAGTCAGCGTGCCGCTCGAGCCGCTCCAGATGGCCACGCCCCTGCCGCCGCCACTGATGTCGAGATCGTCGAAGGTGGCGATGCCGTCGAAATTGTTGGCGAACAGCCCGACGTTGGCGGCACTGGTAATCTTGGTGTTGCCGGTGAAATCGACGGTCGCGCTCGAATCGACAAGCACGATGCCGGTTTGAGATGCGGTCTGGACGGTCAGGTCGTCGACCGAGACCGTGCCGGTCACACCATTGAGGTAGAGGCCGGACCCGACATTGCTGGCCGTCACGCCCTGGACGGTCAGGCCGTTGATGCCCAGGCCGTAGATCGCCGAGCCGGAACCCCCGGAAACGTTGAAATCGAGCAGCGTGTTGCCGTTGCCCAGCGTCACGACATTACCGCCGCCGGAACTGGTCAGCGTCGCCGCACCCGCTGAATCCGATATGGATTCGTCATGATGGATGTTGGTGCCGGTGACATTCAACGGCACCCCGCCGAGCGAGAACGCGCGGTCATTGCCGAACGAGGCCAGTTCCTGTCCGTCGCTCAGCGAGAAGCCGGTGGCGTCGTCGATTGTCCCGCGGTTGACCAGGACAATGATCGCGTCGCTGGCGGTAATGCTGTCGGCATATTCGATCGAGGCGAGGTCGGTGATCGACGTGCCGCCGCCCGAAGCCCCGGCCGCAACGAAGATGTAATTGCGCAGATCGTAAAGTTGCGGGCCGGAAAACGCGGTCGTGCCGAAAGCGTAGTGGCCGCTGCCCTCATTGAGCCCGCGCGCATCGAGCGAGGCGGTGATGCCGGAGATGGAGCTGGAATTGCCGCCGAAGGTAAATTCGGCGTTGGCCGTGGCGCCCGGCGTGCCGGCAATGCCCAGCCGCACGCCGGTATCGACATTGGTGATGACGCCGCCATCGGTGATGATGATCACCGCGCCGCCAACGCTCGGCGACGTCAGATCGATGCCGATCGAGCCGGCAGCACCGGTGCCGGTGATGCTGAGCGACTGCGCGGTGAAATTGGTCTTGGATCCGGAGAAGTCGAGGCCGGTGCCGACACCCAGTCCGGAGATGACGATGTTGCCGGCGACCACCGCCGCATTGACGCCGGCAAACGAGATGCCGTCGGCGCCGGGGTTGGTGATGCTGATGTCGCCGAAGCGGATCGTCGCCGGCGAATCCGAAATGGCGATCGCCGGTCCGGTCGTGTTGGAGATCGTCGTCGCACCGTTGACGGTGAAGCTGCCCGCGACATTCTCCAGCACGACACCCGACGTGCCGCCGCTCTGGCTGATCGAGTCCAGCACCACATGGGCGGTGATCGGATCGATGAAGACGGCGGTGCCGCCATTGCCTGACACGGTGCCGCCGGTGGTGGTGAACGTGCCTCCGGTCGACGTGCCCTGCACGGTGATGCCGCGGTCGGTATTGTCCTGCGCATTGACGGTGGCGAAGGTGTAGGTGCCCTTGCCGGTGATATCGAGACCGTCGTCGAGATTGCCCTTCAGCAGCGTCGTGCCGGTGAAATTGTAGGTGCCGTCGCCGTCGATGTGCAGGCCGTCGAGGCCGTTGCCGGTGGCGGTGAAGTTGGAGCCGGTGATGCCGGTCGAACTGCCCGTGAAGTCGGCGCCGTTGCCGCCCGCACCGGTGACCGTCACATTGGTCAGCGTCGCGCCGGTGATGTTGTTGCCGAAGATGCCGTCGCCGCCGCCGGTGATGGTGATGCCGTTGAGCGTGTTGCCGTTGCCGAGCGTAAAGACGGGGTTGGCGACGTTGGTGCCCTGGATCGTGCCGTCGCTGCCGCCCAGGTTGAAGGTGCTGGTGCCGCCGCCGAAAAGCCTTGCGGTGACGCTTTCGCCGCCGCCGATGACGGTCTGTCCATTGGCAAGCGTCACCCCGCCAGTCGTCAGATTGCCGTTGCCGCCAAGCGCCACGACAAAACCGTTCGCACCCGACTTGGTCACGGCGTCGTCCAGCGTCGTCGGGTCGGCCAGCGTGCCGGCGCCGGCGAGGCC
>NZ_RZQE01000162.1:0-11552 GCF_004022955.1 Mesorhizobium sp. M7A.F.Ca.US.002.01.1.1
CGGGTGCACATAGGACACGGCCGCGTCATAGAAGGCTGGCTTGTGCTTTTCTTCCAGGAACGATCCGAACGTATAGGCCATCGGATTGGTGAGGAAGAACACCGCCAGCAGCGGCAAAAGCGTGTAGCGCGTCAGCGCGATCCGACCGGCGCCGCGCGCCAGGCCATGCACGCGCTCTTCACCGACCAGTTCGGTGACGGCATAGAAGGCCGTCATCAGCACCACCAGCGTCGGAATGATGCCGGTGACGAAGCCGGCGAAGACCTCGCCACCCTTCTGGAAGATGCCGATGAAGTACTTGCCGATGGCGGTCAGCCAGCCGAGCTGCTCTTCCTGCTGGACGTCCTTCAGCTTTTCCTTGAACTGATCGACGGTGATCGGTCCGCTGTCCGCTTGTGCGAGGACAACGAGATGGTCGGAGGCATGCTCGACAGCGAGCTTGCCATGCAATGCGGCATCCGAAACCATAGCACCTGCGACATGCAGATTGTGCACGGCCATGTCGGCATGCTGCGCCAACAACGAAAATACAGACATTTCTCCTCCTTATGCCACCCGCCGGTTGATCCCAGTCGGTGCGCGGCGTCCTCTATCCCTTCGATTTAGAACCCGAAATCATCCGGCTCTAAGCCCTTGCTACGTTCAAACCGGACAGGCCCGGCTTCTTCCCCGGCTCCGACCGTGTTTTGTCGATCTGCTCGATCGCCCGTTTCACGGCCTCGGCCACACCGGGTTCCCCCTCCCCCATGATTGCAGGGTTGGACCGGAGTCGATCGAGGGGAACACCCTCGAATTCTTCATGTCTCTTGAACTTGGTGAAGACGGAACGGCCGCTCATCACCATCAGGCGGCGCACGACCAGATCGGGCGTCACCACGACGAGCGCGATGGTGCCCTTGGCCAACCGGCCGCGAAAATTGCCGGCTCCGACGAAGCCGTCCTTGTACTGGTCGGTGACGCCCCTGAAGACATCCGAATAATGCCGCATCTGCAGCCAGACGCCGAGCGACTGCAGCGCCCACACGATAACCAGCAGAAGCAGTCCCCACTGCCAAATCGCCATTCGGTTCTCCTCCCGAAGCCTCAGTTGAATCGCACCTTGGACCGGCGCGTGACAACAGCAAAGTGAGAACATTTGTTTCCGAGAATGTCAATATGTATGATATTGGCCTCTGAAGCGGTCATCCACAGGGCCGCTGACAGATTTCGGCGGCGGCGCCCTTGTGCTAGGCTGACCGGGAAACAGGATACGAGGAAACATGGACCTGCCCTTCCGGGACGAACTGGCCTTGATGCCCGATCTTCGCCATCGGCTGCGGCAGTTGCGCTGGTTCCGCGCCACCTTTCGCGGCAGCGCCAAGGTGGTCGCGGACACGTTCGGCGTGCGCTTCGAGATCGACGAGGCCAAGCTCACCAGGGCCTTTCTCGACTGGGTCGAGATCATGGAGGCGCAGAAGCGCTTCGCCGCGATCGACCGCGCCGACTTCATCGTCTTTGCCGCCGGCCTCGTGCTGCGTGAGCTGATAAAACAGGCGCCGGCCAGGGAAATCTCCGGCCTCACGCAGCTGATCGAGACGGAAACGAACGCCGGCACGCTGGAAATCGTCCGCTTCTGGCCGGAGGGTTTCCTCTACACCAACTACTGCGTCTCGGTGATTTCGGCGATCCACGAGCAGGAATTCGGCACGGCACCCGGCATCGACAAATGCGCCGACGATTTGCGCACCTGGTGGTCCTATCGCGAGAATGTGACCGAGATGCCGGCCTATGCGGTGGCTTTCCTCGACCGCTTTCTCGGCGCCGAACCGAACTGGATCACCCCGGATCGCGCGCAGTCCCGGCAAGCCATGCAACGGGCGCTCGGGTCTTCCCGTGCGAGCGATGCGTTGCGCCAGCTTTGAGCCCGCTCTTCGCGTCCCCAAAACCGCACGTGCTATTGAACATTTGACTTTTTGCCGATAGCGATGTGCGAAAATTGACTCGAGAGGGAAACGCGTGGCGCGACCAAGGCCTATTATTTTCGATTGCGACGGCGTTCTTGTCGACAGCGAGCCTCTGGCCGCCCGCGCCTATGAGCGCGTCTACGAAAAGCACGGCATGCCCGGCGTCAACACCAGCATCATCGCCCAATGCATCGGCATGAAGCAGTCCGATATCATCGCCAGGATCAAAGATTTGACCGGCCACCAGTTTCCGGCGGCGGCGGACGGCGACATCTGGGCCGAGACCAAGGTGCTGTTCTCGCAGGAATTGAAGCCGACACCGGGAATCACTGCCTTTCTGGAGGCGCTTGCAGGCGACCGCTGTGTCGCCTCGTCCTCCTCCGTCGAGCGCATAAACCACAGCCTTGCGGTGACCGGGCTGGCGCGTTTCTTCGGCGATGCGATCTACAGTTCCTCGATGGTCAAGAACGGCAAACCCGCGCCGGACATCTTCCTCTTCGCGGCGGACAAGATCGGCGCCAATCCCGTTGACTGCATCGTCATCGAGGACTCGCCCTTCGGCATCCAGGGCGCGATCGCCGCCGGCATGACGGCGATCGGCTACACCGGCGGCGGCCATACCTATGCCGAGCACGCCGCGCGACTGACGGCTGCCGGTGCCGATTTCGTCTGCGCCGACTGGCAAGAAGTTAGCCGGCAATTGGCTAGGTTTGGTGTGCCGGCCTAGTTTAGACGATACTTTGTGAATCCACGGCTGGCCCATTCGCCAGGCGGCACGAGTGAGCCCACACGGAAGTTGAAGGACAGGACCCTCGTCGCATCGGCGTCGACTTCGCATCGGAAATTTAGGTTGTACCAAGCGTTTCTGGTGCTGAAAGCGGCCTGCGGAGGATTGAGAACATTGCCTTTGTCCAGCGTAATGGTTGGCACCCATTTGACCGTATAGTCGGCACTTTGCAGTTCCCGGCTCAGAACATTGCCGCAAAGGGTGGCCACCCGCTGACCGCGCGGCACATTCTCCATGGAGCTTGTAGCGAACGCATTGCCGGTTGCCCCTTGCGAGTAAAGCTTTCTGACGCCCGGAAGGCCGGAATAGATTGGTGATCCTGCAACGTCGTTGTTGGTGGGATTTGACCTTCCAGCATTCCCGATCGGCGCTTTGAAAGCTCTTGCGGGTTTGAACGTCATTGTCTTGGCAGGTTTGGACTTTGCCTTTCCAGTCGAAGCTGGAGGCGCCGGCTTGTCACCGGTCTCAGCCGTCAATGGCTTTGGCGTCACGACGGCTTGCTTTTCGTCAGGTTGCGGTGCGAGTTCTTGTTTGTCCGGCTGCTGTTTGTCGGTTTCCTCGGTCGCCTGCTTTTCCCCGCCTTGCGCGGGCTTTTCGTCCGGCGCAACGGTGGCCGGCTTCTCGTCAGGCTTGCTGGGGTCTGCCTTCTGCTGTGGCGTTGCAGCCGGGGCGGGCTCCGTCGGCGCGGGTGTCGGCGCTACGGGCGGCTTTGCAGCCTCATCCTTGGCCGGCGACGGCGTGTTGGGTTTAGCGCTGCTTCCGTCGAGCGATTTCTCCGGCCCGGTATCTTTCTGGCCGTACTGGAAAACGCGCTTCAGAACCTGGTCGTCTGGCGGTTTCGGCGGCGGCGGCTTTTGTTCAGGCGGCTTTTCAGCCTTCTTTTCAGGTGTCGGTTCCGGCGGCTTTGGAGCAGGTTTCGGCTTGGGCTTCTCGGGCGGCGGCACGATCGCGACATTGACGGGCTGTTCTTGCTGAACCGGCTGCTGCTCGGGTCTCGGCAGGCCATAGATCAGAAACGCCGCGATGAGCGCATGCAGGATCAGCGATGCGGGCAAAGCCCACAGCAAATGCCGCCGCCGTTCTCCTGTTTCGCCCTTCATCCGCACCGATGTGGAATGAAATAGCGGCGGCTTCAAGCATAGGTAGTGGATTGGCTTGATTTAACCGCTGACAGGTTGGTGATCGGATGACGACGCGCAGACCTCAGGTCAGCCAGTTTGCCGCTGGCGCGGGATCCCGTCCAGAAACCGTTCGTCCAGCCGTGTCTCGCCAAGCCAGTTCAGCCGGTTGATGCTGATGAAGCCGGCATCGATCGCGTCGTTCTCGTCGCCCGGCTGGCTGTCGTGAGCCCGCCCGCGCGGCACGGTGATGACCGTGCGGTCGCCGTCGCTCTCCACGATCTCGGCCTTGCGGGCGATCTTGTCGCGGCCGATGCGCGGCTGGCGGATTTCGGCCGGCAGCGAGGTCGGCAGGTTGATGCTCAGCCAATGACCCTCAGCGGCCCAGTCGGCGCGCGATTGCCACAGGGACACGATCAGCGCGCCAAGCCATTGGTCGTCGCCATCGGTGAAATCAGGATTTTTCACGCGTGAGAAGCCAATGGCCGGAACGCCCCAGAACGTCGCCTCCCGCGCAATGCCGAGCGTGCCGGAATAGGCAAGGTCCTCGGCAACGTTGCGGCCATCGTTGACGCCCGACAGCACAAGGCCCGGTTTCTCGGAATTGGCGAACAACCAGGTCATGGCGCTTACCACGCAATCGGCCGGGGTGCCGGAACAGGCGTACCAGTTCGGTTTGACGCGCCGCATGGTCAACGGCCTGGCAATCGTCAATGACGAGCCGGCAGCGGTGCGCTTGCCGTCGGGCGCGACCACCCAGACATCGCCGCTCAACGCGCTGGCGGCCGCGACCAGACGGGCAAGCCCCGGCGCTTCGATACCGTCATCGTTGCAGATCAGAATTCTCATCGTTTTCTTGCCTCCGACACCACTATGCACTGGCCGGTGCGGCACTGCGTGCGCAGCGACGGGATGTGGGTTTGCAGATCGCCGAGAAGGTCCGGCGTGCAGGAGTGACCGAGTGCCGCGGGACGGCCGGCCTTCTCCCAGATATCGACATTGCCCGACAGCGTCGGATGGGTCGGCATGCGTACCCAGTCCGCCCGACCGGCCTTGTGCAACAGATCGCCCGGCGAACCTGACGGCAGATGCCCGGTAAGCAGCACCGGAAAACCGGAATGGTCGGCACGCGGCAAGAGGCGCGACGATGGGCCGGCTTCACCCATGCCGTCATCCGCCAGCAGCGGCATGGACGGCAGGGGATCGGCATCGGTCCAGTCGGCTGCGTCTTGCAGGCGGCGGCGCAGCAACGTTGAAACGCCCGGCAACAGGGCTGCCGTGGCGCCGATCTGCGCTTCCAGGGACGAGCGCATGCCGGCATGGATCGCGAACGGCCCTGGCAAGGCCGCGATCAGCTCCAGCGACCGACCCGAGAGCGGCGTCGGCAAAAGACACCCGCCCGAATGCCTCGCAACCCATTGCGAGATTTCGCGCGCACGCGCCGCCCCCGGCACCGGATCGGCGCCGTAGGAAGCATCGAGGACAAGCAGGTCGCAGTGCGGGATGGTGTCCATGACGAAGACATTGCTGTCCGGCACCACATCGGCGGAATAGGCGACGCGGCTCTCGCCATCGTCGACGGCAAACCACACGCCGCCCACGACATGTCCGGAGCGTCCCGTCCGGATCGTAAGATTGCCGCTGTTCAACGTGTCGCCGGGTTCGAACAATTCGATGCGATCTTCGGGAAAAGGAAACCGCCTGAAATCCTCGGGCTCAGCATAGCCGGCGAGCGTGGCAGGCGCCTCGTCTCGGGTCTCGGCGGTCATGAAGATCGGACCGGCATAACCGCGCGACAGCAGCCAGCTCAGCGCGCCGACATGATCCTCATGCGCATGCGAGACGAACAGCGCATCGATGTCGGCGACCGAGCCGTTCAGCGCCGGATAGTAGTCCGCCCGCGAGGCGCCGACCTTGATGCCGACGTCGAGCAGGATGCGGTCCTTGCCGCTGCTGACAGCAAGGCTGGTGCGGCCCTTTTCGCCAAAGCCGCCGAGCAGGTCGAGCATCATCACGATGCCGCCCCCGCCGCCGGGATCAGCCAGCCGGAGCGTATCCGCAGGCGTGCCTGGGCTCCGCTCTCCAGCGCGACCGGATCGGGCTGTTCGAAATGCAAGGTGAGGTCGGGATTGGTCGAAGGCGTGAATTCGATGCGCGCCGAGCCACCCTGGTAGATCACCCGCTTGACCAGACCATCGAAGCCGGGGCCATCCGGCGACACGTCGAGATCGGCCGACCGGCAGCAGACCTTTGCCCCGGTTCGCGGCCGCTCGCCTGGCCGGCAGCGGACAATCAGTTCAGCGCCGAGAACGCGGACCTTGCAGTGCCCTCTTTCTTCCGCGCTCAACACATCCGCAGGCAGCAAAATGCCCTGCGAAATGAAGGAAGCCACCATTTCATTTGCCGGCTCATGATAGAGTTCGCGTGGCGTCGCCAGCTGGGCAAGACGCCCGCCATCCATCACCGCGATCCGATCGGCCAGCGCCATCGCCTCGGCCTGGTCATGGGTGATGTAGACGATCGTCGTGCCGGTGCGCTTGTGGAAGGACGCGAACTCGTCCTCCATCGAAGCCCTCAGATGCACGTCGAGATTGGCCAGCGGCTCGTCGAACAGAACCAACGAGGGCGCGGCGACAAGGCAGCGCGCCAATGCCACGCGCTGGCGTTGGCCGCCGGACAGATTGGCCGGCCGACGCTCGCCCAGCCCTTGCAGATTGACCAGGGCGAGTGCGTCTTCAACCTTCCGGCGCGCGACGGCCTTGTCGAGCTTCGCCACCTTCAGCGAATAGCCGATGTTTTCGGCGACCGTCATGTGCGGCCACAGCGCGTAGTTCTGGAAGACGATGCCGACGCGCCGCTTTTCCGGCGCGACGCTGCCGCCCTTGCCCGACACGACCTCGCCGCCGATGCGGATCTCGCCTGACGTCACCTTCTCGAATCCGGCAACGAGCCGCAGCAGCGTGGTCTTGCCGCAGCCGGACGGCCCGAGCACTGCCAGGAACTCGCCGTCGCCGACATCGATCGATACGTCCTTGACGGCATCGAAATTGGCGAAGCTCTTGGTCACATTGTCCAGGCTCAATCGCGCCATGGCAGCACTCCGGTCGGAAGGTAGGGGGCAAGCAGATTGGTCACCAGCATCAACAGGAAAGTGACCGCCACAGTGATGACGGACATCGCCGCCGCATAGTTGGAATCGCCGCCCTGCTCGAAGGAAAACATCACGACACCGATCGTCTCCGACCCGGACGACCACAGCAGCGCCGAGACGGTGAGTTCGCTGAGCGCCGTCATGAAGATCAGTAGCCCGCCGGCGATCGCCGCCGGTGCCACCAGCGGAAAGATGATCGTGCGCATGCGCGTGAACAGCCCGGCGCCGGCCACTTGCGCCGCCTCCTCCAGCGCCCGGTCGATCTGGTGATAGCCGCTGATGGTCGGCCGCAATGCCAGCACCAGGAAGCGGGCGAGATAGGCGTAGAGGATGATCCAGACGGTGTTGTAGAGCTGGATGCCGGTCAGCGGGATCGGCCGCAGGAACATGAGCAGCGAGGCGATCGCCAGCACCACGCCGGGCAAGGCATAGGGCAGCTCCACCGACAGATTGAGCAGCCGCACCCAGCGCTGCTTGCCCCAGGCGATCAGATAGCCGATCGGCACGGCGACCAGGACCGCGAAGAAGGCCGCCGCGATCGACAGCCAGAAGCTGTTGAAGAAAGCCCTACTGGCGGCATCATGCTCGAACAGCACGAAGCGATAATTGTCGAGCGTCGCCGTCTTGGCGGTGAGCGCAATGCCGTAGCCCGGCACCAGCGATGTCAGAACCAGCCCGAACAGCGGCAGGACCAGCACCACGATGATCAGCAGCCACATGCCGGCCTGCACGGCGGGCCGCCAGCGGCCGAGCTCATAGGGCTCGGCCGGAAGCGACGTGGAGCTGATGCGATAGTCGCGGCGGCGGCTCATGATCTCCTGGGCAAGGATGCCCGCCATCGCGATAATGCCGATCAGCACCGACAGGAACGCGGTTTCGCCGAGCACGGCGGGGCCGCCGCCGGCCAGCTTCTGATAGATCAGCGTCGGCAGCACGAGATAGTTGGCGGGAATGCCGAGAAAGGCCGGAATGCCGAAATTGCCGACGCATGAGACGAAGGCAAGAGCAGCGGCCGCCATGATCGACGGCGTCATCAAGGGCAGCACGATGGTGACCAGCACGGTGAACCAGCCGGCGCCGCCCGCCCGCGCGGCTTCGACCAGCTCGCGCGGCAGCTTGCGCAGCCCGGCGCGCACCAACAGGAAAACCAGCGGGCCATACTGCACGCCGAGCAGCAGGATGATGCCCGATGTCGAATAGAGCGGGTTCCTGGTACCGAGCGGCGGTGCCGCCCCAAACAGCTTGAGGAACGGGCTTGCCGGGCCGAACAATTGCAGCCAGGCCAGCGCCGTCACCTGCGGCGCGATCATCAACGGCATGACATAGCAGAGCACTAGGGCACTGCGGCCACGGATATCGGTCAGAGTGACGAGGACGGCCACCAGCGTTCCAGACAGCACCGCAAGCAGGGTGCCGCCGATACCGACGACCAGTGTGTGCCAGGTGGCGATCCAGGTCGCCGGACTGGCGAGCCCCGCCTTTATCGCGACGGTCGACAGCGTGCCGCCGGGCGCCACGATCTCCTTGATCAGGCGCAGCATCGGCAGCAGGGAAAGCAGGACGATGACGATGGCTACCGCCGCCGTCAGGACCATTTCCTGGCCCCGGCTTTCCCTGATCCGTGTTGACATGATTGCGTTCCTGGGGTCGATCAGCCGATGCGATCGGGGTTTTGCCCGTCAGGGATACCGCTGGGACGGCACCCCTGACTGGATTGCCGGCTCAGCCGCCGAACAATTCCGAGAACTTCGCCTTGTCGGCGTCGGTTTTGGCGACGATTGCCTTGGTGTCGAACGGCATCACCTTGACCTTGACGCCTTCCGGCAGCCATTCGGGGCGGCCGACCGAGGCACGCGCCGGCAGATAGCCCATCGAAAGCGCAAGCTTCTGGCCGTCATCGGAAAGAATGAAGTCGACGAACTTCTTGGCGCCGTCGACATTCCTGGCGGTCTTCATGATGGCGACCGGTTCGGTCACTGCCGGCACACCTTCCGAGGGGAACACGAACTCGACCGGGGAACCCTTCTTCTTGGCGTTCATCGCCATGAAGTCGACCAGGATGCCATAGGGCTTTTCGCCCGATGCCACCGACTTCAGCACCGCACCATTGCCGCGCACGCTGACGGTGTTGTTGGTCTTCAGCTTCTGGAAGAAATCCCAGCCATAATTGGCGTCGCCGACGAAGCCTGAAAGCAGGTAGGCGGCGGCACCCGAATAGAGCGGGCTCGGCATGACCAGGCCATCGGCGTAGGCGGGCTTGGCAAGATCGGCCCAATGCTGCGGCTTCTCGGTCGCCGCCGTGTTGTAAACGATGCCGGTGGTGATCAGCTTGCTGCCGAAATAGGTCTTGTCGGCATCATAGGCATCCGCCTCGATGCCATCGAGCTTTGCCTCGGGATAGGGCAGTAGCCGGTCGTCCTTCTTCAACAGCTCCATCGAGACCGCATCGGCGATCAGAAGCACGTCGGGCTGCGGGCTGCCGGCGGCAAACTCGGCCGCCATCTTGGTCAGGATGTCGCTCGTTCCGGAGCGATAGATATTCACATCGATACCCGGCTGCGCCTTCTTGAAGGCATCCACGGTCTTGGCCGCGTCGGCTTCCGGCTGGGACGTGTAGAGCGTCAGTGTTTCGGCGTTTGCCACGCCGGCAAACAAAGTTGCTGCGAGCGCCAGCTGGCTGGCCAGCAGCTTGATGAAGTGCGTCTTCAATGAGACCTCCTGTCTTTCTGTGCATGACCGGTCCGGCTCTGGCCGGCTCCCCGTCTCTTCCTCCCTGCACGGCGCATATGACTGGTGGATGACACAGCGCGTGAAACCCACAAAATATGTTCATATGTACGATGTCAATTACAAATGAACAGAAATGTGCGACAATCGACACGCCGCAGATCCGGCATCAGTTGACATCCGGCCGGTATTTCCTTGATGAGCACCGGTCAGGCCACGGCTCATGAGGGACAGGAACCGATGACCACAGAAAAACCCAGACAGGCTCGCCTGCCGATGGTCTCGTCGGACCTTACCGTCAAGACGGCATGGCTCTACTATGTCGAAGGTTTCACCCAGGAACAGATTGCCGAAAAGCTCGATGTCTCCAGGGTGAAGGTCATGCGTACGCTGGCCTCCTGCACCGCCGAGGGCATTGTCGTCACCATGATCAACGCGCCGACCGCCGGGCAGGTGGCGCTCGAGCGGGGACTGGAAAAGCGCTGGGGTCTGAATGCCGCCGTCGTCATCCCGACGCCTTCGGCGCATGACCATCTGGAGAAAGCCATCGGCCATGCCGTCGCGGCCTATCTCGGCGAGCAGATGCAGGACGGCATGACGCTCGCCATCGGTGGCGGCGCGACCCTGCATGCCAGCCTCGGCTTCCTTGCCCGCCGGCAGTTGAAGCGTGCCTGTGTGGTGGCGCTCGTCGGCAGCCTGCCGCACTCGCAATGGATCAATCCGTCCATCGTTGCCGCCAAGGTAGCCGATGTCTTCGAGGTCGACAGCTACCAGATCACCGCGCCGGTCACGGTCGACAATCCCTCGCTGCGCGATCTCCTCTGGGCACAGCCGACCCTGCAGGATGTGCGCCAACGCGCGGCCGCCGCCGACATCGCGCTGCTCACCGTCGGCGACATGTCGCCCGACGCCACCATCTTCCGGCATGGCATCGTTCCGTCATCGCTGATCGCTCCGTTGAAAGCGAAGGGCGCGGTCGCCAACATGCTGTGCTATTTCGTCGATGCCAATGGCCGTTTGGTGGACCACGAGGTCAACGGGCGTGTCATGGCCATCGATCTCGATGTGGTCGGCCAGGTGCCGAATGTGGTTCTCGCCGCGGGCGGCAAGCGCAAGGTCGCGGCGATCCTCGCCGCACTGAAAGCCGTCGACACCAATGTGCTGATCACTGACAGCGATACCGCCACGGCGCTGCTTGCCAAGGGCGGTTAGATCAGCCCGCGCTCGCGCAAAAAATCCTCGACGCCGACATGGGTCATGGATTCGAATTCGGCGATCGCCTCGGCCACCCGCTTGCGCTGCGCCGCCAACAGTGTGAACACCTGCTTCATCTCGCCGGAAACACCAAAACGGCTCCACCGCTCGGCGATATGCGTGGGCAGACCGATGTCGGCGCAGAACGCGTCCAGACTGTCATAGCCGAGGCTGGCGACGAGCTGCCTGGTCTCCTCCGCCGACATGCGAGGCTCGAAGGCGTGGTCGTGCAGGCGCTGCGCCACCAGCTTGATGTCGGATGGCGACGCACCCATGACCTTGCCGAACAGGGTTTTGACGTCAGATGGGTCGAATGCAGGCATATTTGGCCTCCCTGGATCGCAATCCAGATAGAACATGGGTCAAGGGTCAGCGCCTGACAAGTCGTTTCTGTCGCAAGCCGGCGCATCAGTCGGCGCCGGCTTCTGCTTGGTGGATCAGACCAGCAGGCCCATCGGATTTTCAAGGAGGTTCTTGAAGGCGACCAGCAGTTCGGCACCCAGCGCACCGTCGACGGCGCGGTGGTCGGTCGACAGCGTCACCGACATCACGGTGGCTATTCTGATCTCGCC
>NZ_RZQE01000163.1:0-11532 GCF_004022955.1 Mesorhizobium sp. M7A.F.Ca.US.002.01.1.1
GAAACATGGCCTTTGCGCCAGCCTTGGCCTGGCCAAGGCTGGCGCAAAGGCCATGTTTCTGGTCAAGCCGCAATTCGAGGCCGGCAGGGAAGCGATCGGCAAGGGTGGTCTGTTGAAGGATCCCTTCGACGCCGCCCGTGTCGCCGGCCTGCTGCAGGATTGGCTGGACTCCGTTCCCGGCTGGCGCTCGCTGGGGCTGCATCTGTCGCCGATCGATGGCGGCGACGGCAATCGCGAATTCCTGCTCTGTGGGATCAAGGACCGATGAGCGCGCGCTTCAGCATCAGGAAACTTGGCGCCCAGGGCGACGGTGTCGCCGAGACCGAGACAGGCGATCTGTTCATTCCCTTCACACTGCCCGGTGAAACGGTCACCGCCGCGCGCGAAAGGGATCGCGCCATGCTGATGGCGGTGCTGGAAGCATCGCCGCTGCGCATCGATCCCGCCTGCCGCCACTTCACCGAATGCGGCGGTTGCGCGCTCCAGCATTTCGAAGCCGAAGCCTATCGCCGGTGGAAGCGCGAAAAAGTGGCGCACACCCTGAAGGGCAAGGGCATCGATTGCGAGATCGGTGACCTGGTCGCCTGCGCACCGCAGACGCGCCGCCGTGTCGTGCTTGCCGCCCGGCGCACCGAGACAGGCATGCTGCTCGGCTTCCATCGCCATCTGTCGCCGGAGATCGTCGCCATATCGGAATGCCCGATCTCGCTGCCGGAGATCGTTGCCGCCCTCGATCGCTTGAGGGCGCTCGCCGAATTGGTCTGCGCAACCACCAAATCGTTCCGGCTGGCGGTCACCGTGACCGGTTCGGGGCTCGATGTCGCGGTTCACGAATCCGGCAAGCTCGGGGAGCACCAGCGCCGGATCGCGGCTAACTTCGTCATGGCGCAGGGCTTTGCCAGGCTGTCCATCGATGACGAAATCATTATCGAGCCGAAAAAGCCGGTGGTCATGTTCGGCAGCGTCGCTGTCGCCTTGCCCCCGGGCGCGTTCCTGCAGGCAACCGAGGCCGCCGAACAGGCGATGGCCGACATCGTCGGCGGACATCTGAAGCGTGCCAAGAAGGTGGCGGATCTTTTCGCCGGTTGCGGTAGCTTTGCTCTGCGCCTGGCCGCGAAGTCGGAAGTCCATGCGGTGGAAGGCGATGCGGCAGCGCTTTCAGCGCTCGACCGTGGATCGCGCTTCGCCACCGGCTTGAAGCGGGTGACGGGCGAACGCCGCGACCTGTTCCGCCGGCCGCTGACGTTCAAGGAGTTGAATGCGTTCGACGGTGTGGTGTTCGACCCGCCGCGCGCCGGCGCCGAGGACCAGTCGAAGCAGATCGCCCGCTCGGATGTTCCCTACGTTGCTGCGGTGTCCTGCAATCCGGTGACGCTGGCTCGCGACCTGCGCATCCTCATCGACGGCGGCTACGCCTTGAAGAGCGTGACGCCGATCGACCAGTTCCTGTGGTCGCCGCATGTCGAAGCGGTGGCACTGCTGGAGAAGCCGAAGAAGCGGCGATAGCCTGGAGGCTTCGGCCCTACGAACTTGGCGACAGTCGTTTCGACGTGCCGCCGCGTTGGTTGATCGACACCCAGGTGTTTGGGTTCTGCTGCGACTGGCGTTTCACGAAGTAATAGCCCGTCGCGTTCCAGGGCCTGATCTCATTGACCAGATTGTCCAGGACAAGATCGCCCTTGTCGGTTTTCACCGTCAGAATGGTGTGGCCTTCATTGTCCAGGTCGCGCACCACGGTCATCAGCAACGCTTGCCGGGGGAATCCCGCTGCCAGAAGAAGCTTGCGCTTGTAGAGCGCGTAGATCTTGCAGTCGCCCTTGCCGTCCACCGGATAGTCCCAGTGATCCGCCATCGTACCCCAGTGATCGAAATTGCTGACGGGTTTGATGGCGCTGTTCGCCTTGTGATTTATCCGCTTGAGGATGCGTAGGTTCTGCGCGGTCAGCTTGACATTCGCCGCCGGCAGAGCGGGCACCTTGCACTCCTTTGGCCGGCGATGGCAGAAATCGACCCAACCGTAGGGGACGCTGGTGCTTCCACCAACTGCGGCAGATTGCGTCGATCGCGACTTGAACAATGTCGACTGTGCCGCCGCCGGACTGGCTTGCAACCATGTCGCGCCAATCAACGAAACGAAGCCAAGCAGGAAAGAGGAGGTCAGGACGCCGGGGGAACGCCGCATTGCCAACACCACCGCAACCAGAAGGCCGGCACTGCGTTCGTGCGGAAACGGCAGCCCAGGCAGTTAAACACCTAACAATTTCCTAATGCCGATTGTGTTTACTTCAAGGTGCAGCCGGGGAATTCAAACTGGAAAACGCAAGCATCAGCGGGCGCATTCGGTCTGACTCGACCATCAGGGCGCCAGCGACGGACCTTTGTCATGCTTCCTGCAAGCTGTCATATCCCGCCGTCTTTGCAGCCTTGAGGAAATTACGATCAAAGGTTGCAAAGCCAGCGCCATGAGCTGATTTCCCCAGATGCAGAGCATCTGCGAAATCCATTCCCTTCTTCGCGAGGTCGAGTGCGGACGACACCACCGCGCTGTCGCGACCTCTACTGTTGGGAGCCCGCCAAATGTCCGCAGCGCGATGTCAGGCGCCGCATAACCGTAAGCGCCGGCGCAGCTCTCATATGGCGCTCTCGGGTGCGCTCGTCGCCTGGATTTTGCGAAAGATCGCTCGAACCGGGCTATTGCCGTCCTACGCACTTGGCATCGCGGCCATGACGTTTGTCGCAGCTGCGCTGTATGTCTCCGGCCATGACGGGACCGTCGACTACCTGAGTGCTTGGTTCAAATATGCGATCGGTGGCGTCATCGCCTTCCTGATTCTCTACACGACTTCGCGCCGGTCTATCGGCAAGGCATAACGGCCCGGCCAGTTGGGCGGTTCGCTCAGACCCGCGTGCCGCCCACCGTCATCTGGTTCATGCGCAGATGCGGCTGGCCGACGCCGACCGGCACGCCCTGTCCGGCCTTGCCGCACATGCCGATGCCGGTGTCGAGCTTCATGTCGTTGCCGATCATCGAGACGCGATGCATGGCGTCCGGACCGTTGCCTATCAGCATCGCGCCCTTGATCGGCTGCGTCACCTTGCCGTTCTCGATCATGTAGGCCTCGGTGCAGCCGAACACGAATTTGCCCGAGGTGATGTCGACCTGGCCGCCACCGAAGGAGACGGCATAGATGCCGTTCTTGACCGAGGCGATGATTTCGTCCGGCTCCATGTCGCCCGCCGTCATATAGGTGTTGGTCATGCGCGGCATCGGCTGGTGTGCGTAGCCTTCGCGGCGGCCGTTGCCGGTTGCCTTCATGCCCATCAGCCGGGCGTTCTGGCGATCCTGCATGTAGCCGACCAGCTTGCCGTCCTCGATCAGCACATTGCGGGCTGAAGGCGTGCCTTCGTCGTCGACTGTCAGCGAGCCGCGCCGCTCGGGCATCGTGCCGTCGTCGACGACGGTCACCCCCTTGGCGGTGACCTGCTGGCCGAGCAGTCCGGCGAAGGCCGAGGTCTTCTTGCGGTTGAAATCGCCTTCCAGCCCATGGCCGACGGCCTCGTGCAGCATGACGCCCGGCCAGCCGCTGGACAAGACGATGTCGAAAGTGCCGGCCGGCGCCGGTATCGCCTCGAGATTGACCAGGGCTTGCCTGAGCGCCTCCTTGGCGGCGTGCTTCCAACTGTCCTCGACCAGGAATTCGCCAAACGCCTTGCGGCCGCCCATGCCGTAGGAGCCGCTCTCCTGGCGGTCGCCATTGCCGACAACGACGGAGACGTTGACGCGGACCAGCGGGCGGATGTCGCGCACCATTTGGCCGTCGGCGCGCACGATCTCGACATGCTGCCAGGATGCGGCGAGCGATGCCGAAACCTGCCGCACGCGTGGGTCCTCGGCGCGCAGCCAGGCGTCGATTTCCTGCAGGAGCTTTGCCTTGGCCTCGAAGGAGGGCGAGGGGATCGGGTTCTCTTCGCCATAGAGATGGCGGTTGGTGCGGGCGGGTGCGGCGGCAAGCGTGCCGGAATAGCCGCCCTTGACGGTCGAAACGGCATCGGCCGCGCGCAGCAGCGAAGCTTCGGAGAGATCGCTGGAATGGGCATAGCCGCTGGCTTCGCCGGCAACCGCGCGCAGGCCAAACCCTTGGTCGGTGTTGAAGTTGGCGGTCTTCAGCCGGCCATTGTCGAACATCAGCGCTTCGCTCTCGCTGTATTCGAGGAACAGCTCGCCGTCATCGGCGCCGTTGATGGTTTCGGCGACGATCTGCTTGATGCGATCGTCTGAAATGTCGAATTGGCCGATCAGGCTGTTCATGGCGCGTCCGTTCACAGGAGGAATGGGTCTTTGCCACGATGTAGGCGCGAAGGTGCGCCGAGACAATCGCTCAGCCGCATTGTGAAGACAAAAGCGGTTTGCCAGCAGACCGTCGACGTCACTTCTGGTTGATGAAGCCGGTGATGTCGCCGGGCTTTCAGGGGAGGGCGGCGAAGCCGTCGGCAAAACCCTTGAGGTCGACCGGGATGCCGATGCCTTCTTCCGGGGTCTGGAAGACAATGAAGGTGGCCGACGTGCCGGTCTTCAGCGTGTCGAGAAGCGGCTTTTCGAGGATAACCTCGGCATAGCAGCCGTCCTGGAAACAGCGCACGAAATAGGCGCGACCGATGTCCTTGCCGTCGACATTGAGGCCAAGCCCGTTGGGCAAAAGCACGCCGAGCGGCGCCAGCACGCGCAGGATCTCCGCCTTGTTGTCGGCGGTGCGCAGCACGACGACCGACAGTCCCATCTCCGGACGGTCCTCGGCGACGACGTTCTGCATCATCACGCATTGTTCCGAGGTGGCACCGGCCGGCGTGTCGCAGATGATCGACCATGCGCCATGCGTCGAGCGAACGGTACCGCTCGGTTGCGCGGCGTTCGCCGTGCCGGACACGATCGCGGATAAGCCGATGCCAGACAGGGCGGCGAAAAAGATGACCTTCGCCCAGTTTCTCGAAAACCGAGAGTTTCTCGAAAGCCAGTAATTCATGACGGCTCCATTGCGAATCACGGCACTTTAAGCCGCGCCAAAGCCAAGTAAAGGACGAGACCGCACCAGGTCTGCCCCGAAAAAGCCAATACGGCGCTTTTCCCTGCCAATTTCGCCCGAATTGCGACGTTCGGCACGTGCGCGCCGCGGGAATGCCGCTGTGGGTTCAATGTAGGCGATTCGGGGCTGCCGCGGCTGCCTCCAAAGGCACATCCGGGCTTGCGCGCAAAAATGCCGCACGGTTTCGTCCGCTCCTTTCTTGCGGAGGGAAAAAGAGTATGGTTTGAACCAGCTTGAAACTGTCGGGATTCCCGTCCCGGCATTGTTCGTTATTCTCGTGGGTACCACAGCGAGGAACTGGGAGACGATGAGGGCGATGAGAAATTTCCTGGCAAACGCCAAGGTTCCAGCAAGTGCCAAGTTTCTAAGTGCTTGTGCCGCTATCACGTTTTTCGCCGGCGCATCCGCCCATGCCGACCAGCCCAAGAACTGGGAGACAACCTTCCAGGCGCCGGCGACCGACATGATGCGGCAGATCGAGTGGTTCGGGAACTATACAATGTGGTTCATCGTCCCGATCACCATCCTGGTGCTGATTCTTCTCGCCTATTGCATCATCAGATTCCGCGCGAGCGCCAACCCGGTTCCGTCCAAGACCAGCCACAACACGTGGATCGAGTTGATCTGGACGATCGGACCTGTCGTCATCCTGCTCCTCATCGCTATCCCCTCGTTCCAGCTGCTGACCGCGCAATACACGCCGCCGGAAGAAGCAAAGCTGACCGTCAAGGCGACCGGCAACCAGTGGAACTGGGATTACGAGTACCAGACCGACAACACGCTCTCTTTCAACTCCGCGATCCTCCAGGACGCCGAACGCGCCGCTGCCGGCAAGGAGGACCGCAAGGTCTACCCGCGCCTGCTGGCCGTCGACAACGAGCTGGTCGTGCCGGTCAACACCATGACCCGCGTGCTCGTCACCGCGACCGACGTGATCCACTCCTTCGCCATGCCGTCGTTCGGCATCAAGATCGACGCCGTTCCTGGTCGCACCAACGAGACCTGGTTCAAGGCGGAGAAGGAAGGTATTTTTTACGGCCAGTGCTCGCAGCTCTGCGGCAAGGACCATGCCTTCATGCCGATCGCCATCCGCGTCGTCTCCGATGCGCAGTTCAAGACCTGGCTGGCGGCAGCCAAGACCGATCTGCCCGGCGCCAACAAGACGCTGATGGCCGAGGTCGACGGCCAGAACAAGGTAGCGGCCGCCGGCAACTGATGCCGCGGGTTAGCAAGATTTAGGGAACGGAGCGGAACATGGCAGACGCTGCAGCTCACGACGGGCACGACCACAAGCCTTATCACGGCTGGGTGCGCTGGGTTTATTCGACCAACCACAAGGACATCGGCACGCTCTACCTGATCTTCGCGATCATGGCCGGCATCATCGGCGGCGCCTTGTCGGTCGCCATCCGCATGGAACTGCAGGAGCCTGGCATCCAGATCTTCAGCGGTCTGGCGCAGATGGTCTACGGCATGAACGGTGACGCCGCGATCGACGGCGGCAAGAGCATGTACAATGCCTTCGCCACCGCGCACGCCCTGATCATGATCTTCTTCATGGTCATGCCGGCGCTGATCGGCGGTTTCGCCAACTGGATGGTCCCGATCATGATCGGCGCGCCCGACATGGCGTTCCCGCGCATGAACAACATCTCCTTCTGGCTGCTGCCGCCGGCCTTCATCCTGCTGCTCACCTCGATGTTCATGCCGAGCGCACCGGGTGCCTATGGCGTCGGTGGCGGCTGGACGCTTTATCCGCCATTGTCGACTTCGGGCCAGCCCGGGCCGGCCATGGATCTGGCGATCCTGTCGATCCACATTGCCGGTGCCTCGTCGATCCTCGGCGCCATCAACTTCATCACCACCATCTTCAACATGCGCGCGCCTGGCATGACGCTGCACAAGATGCCGCTGTTTGCCTGGTCGGTGCTGATCACCGCCTTCCTGCTCCTGCTGTCGCTGCCGGTTCTGGCCGGCGGCATCACCATGCTGCTCACCGACCGCAATTTCGGCACCACCTTCTTTGCGCCCGATGGCGGCGGCGACCCGATCCTGTTCCAGCACCTGTTCTGGTTCTTCGGTCACCCTGAAGTGTACATCCTGATCCTGCCGGGCTTCGGCATCATCAGCCACGTCATCTCGACCTTCTCGAGGAAGCCGGTGTTCGGTTACCTCGGTATGGCCTACGCCATGGTGGCGATCGGCGCCGTCGGCTTCATCGTCTGGGCGCACCACATGTACACGACCGGCCTGTCGCTCGACACGCAGCGCTACTTCGTCTTCGCCACCATGGTCATCGCGGTGCCGACAGGCGTGAAGATCTTCTCCTGGATCGCGACGATGTGGGGCGGGTCGATCTCGTTCAAGACGCCGATGCTGTGGGCGCTGGGGTTCATCTTCCTGTTCACCATCGGCGGCGTCACCGGCGTCCAGCTGGCCAATGCCGGCCTCGACCGCTCGCTGCATGACACCTATTTCGTCATCGCCCACTTCCACTACGTGCTGTCGCTGGGCGCGGTGTTCGCCATCTTCGCCGGCTGGTACTACTGGTTCCCGAAGATGACCGGCTACATGTATTCGCCCGTCATCGCCAACACCCACTTCTGGGTCACCTTCGTCGGCGTGAACCTGATCTTCTTCCCGCAGCACTTCCTCGGTCTCGCCGGCATGCCGCGCCGCACCATCGACTACCCCGATGCGTTTGCCGGCTGGAACTATGTGTCGTCCATCGGCTCCTACATCTCGGCCGTCGGCGTCCTGATCTTCCTCTATGGCGTGTTCGAGGCCTTCCAGAAGAAGCGGATCGCCGGCGCCAACCCATGGGGCGAGGGCGCAACGACGCTCGAATGGCAGCTGCCTTCGCCGCCGCCCTTCCACCAGTGGGAACAGCTGCCGAAGATCAAGTAAGGCGGCTGCCCGCTCGAATACAAAACCGCCGGTCCGCCGGCGGTTTTGGCCAACGGATGATGGACTTAAGTACGCATGGCCCTTGTCGACGACCCATTGATTGACGAAGCGGGCTTTCGCATGTCGGAAGCGACGGCGGGCGATTTCTTCGCGCTGCTGAAGCCGCGCGTCATGTCGCTGGTGGTGTTCACCGCCTTTGTCGGCCTGGTCGCCGCACCCGTGACCATCAACCCTCTGCTGGCGGTGATCGCCATCCTGGCTATTGCGATAGGTGCTGGCGCCTCCGGCGCACTCAACATGTGGTACGATGCCGACATCGATGCCGTGATGACCAGGACCGCCAGCCGCCCGGTCCCGGCCGGTCGCATCCAGCCGCACGAAGCGCTGACCTTCGGGCTGGTGCTGTCGGTGCTGTCGGTGATGACGCTCGGCGTGCTGGTCAACTGGCTGGCGGCGACGCTGCTGGCCTTTACCATCTTCTTCTACGCCGTCGTCTACACGATGTGGCTGAAGCGCTGGACGCCGCAGAACATCGTCATCGGCGGGGCCGCCGGTGCCATTCCGCCCGTGATCGGCTGGGCCGCGGTGACCGGGACGGTCAGCCTCGAAAGCGTTGTCTTGTTCCTGATCATCTTCCTGTGGACGCCGCCGCATTTCTGGGCGCTGGCGCTGTTCAAGTCCGAGGACTATGCCAAGGCCGGCATTCCGATGATGCCCAACGTCGCCGGCCACGCTTCGACCCGCCGCCAGATCTTCGCCTATGCGCTGGTGCTGGCCCCGGTCGGCGTGCTGCCGTGGCTGCTCGGCTACACCACGCCCTTCTATGGCGTGGCCGCCCTGTTGCTCGGGGTCGGTTTTGTCTGGTACGCGTGGAAAGTGCTTGGCATGGCCGACGATGACCGCGTCATGAAACCGGCCAAGGCCCTGTTCGCCTATTCGCTGCTTTATCTCTTCGCCATCTTCGCTGCCTATCTGGCCGACAGCGTTGTCGAACGCGCGCTTGCCATGGGTGGAGCATGACCATGATCGAGGAAAAGCTCGAGACCGTCACGTTGACCGAGCGTCAGAAGAAGGCGCAGCGCAGCCGTTCTATCGCCATCGGCGTGGCGCTGGCGCTGCTGGTGGTCATTTTCTACATCGCGACGATCGTGAAGTTCGGCCACAATCTGGGCACGATGTGATGAGCGTCGAGAAGTCCAGGAAAGCGGCGGGCAAGAACAGCAACGTCATCGTCGCGGCTGTCTGCCTCGCCTTCTTCACCGGCATGATCGGCATGGCCTATGCCGCGGTGCCGCTCTACAAGATGTTTTGCCAGGCGACCGGCTATGGCGGCACGACGCAACGTGCCGAGAAGCAGTATGCCGGCCGCGTGCTCGACCGCGAGATCACCGTCCGCTTCGATGCCAACATCGCTGGCGTGCCGTGGGAGTTCCAGCCGGTCCAGCGCTCGATGACGATGAAGATCGGCGAGACCGTGCAGGCGCACTATCAGGCGACCAACAAGTTCGATCGTCCCGTGACCGGCCGCGCCACCTTCAACGTGCAGCCTGAGCTGGCGGGACCATATTTCAACAAGGTCGAGTGCTTCTGCTTCACCGACACGACGCTGAAGCCCGGCGAGACGCTGGACATGCCGGTCCTGTTCTACGTGGACCCCGACATCGTCAATGTGCCGGAGCTCAAGGACGTGAAGACGATCACGCTGTCCTACACGATGTTCCCGGTCGAGAAGACCAAGCCGGTCGCCTCCTCGGCGCCGGCCGATGGCAACAGCAAGACAATTTCGAATACCGAAGCAAATCTCGGGGGTTGATATGGCAGACGCGCACGCAAAACCACAGCATGACTATCATCTCGTCGACCCGAGCCCATGGCCTTTCCTAGGCTCGGTAGGGGCGCTCGTCATGGCCTTTGGCGGTGTCGCCCTGATGGAATATCTGAAGGGCGGGTCGTTCCCGGTCTTCGGCTTCAACATCGCCAATCCGTGGCTGTTCTTCATCGGCCTCGTGATCGTCCTCTACACCATGTTCGCCTGGTGGTCGGACACGATCAAGGAAGCGCATGAGGGTCATCATACGCGGGTCGTGTCGCTGCACCTGCGCTATGGCATGATCATGTTCATCGCCTCGGAGGTGATGTTCTTCGTTGCCTGGTTCTGGGCCTATTTCGATGCCAGCCTTTTTGCCGGTGAGGCACAGAACTACGCGCGCGCCACATTTACTGGTGGCGTCTGGCCGCCGAAGGGCATGGAGGTTCTCGATCCCTTCCATTTGCCGCTCTACAACACCGTCATCCTGCTGCTGTCGGGCACCACGGTGACCTGGGCGCACCATTCGCTTCTTCACGGCGACCGCAAGGGGCTGATCAACGGCCTGGTGCTGACCGTTGGCCTCGGCATGCTGTTCACCATGGTGCAGGCCTACGAGTACATGCACGCTCCGTTCGCTTTCAAGGATTCCATCTATGGCGCCACCTTCTTCATGGCGACGGGCTTCCACGGGTTCCACGTCATCATCGGCACCATCTTCCTGTTGGTCTGCCTGATCCGGGCGATGAAGGGTGATTTCACCCCCAAGCAGCATTTCGGCTTCGAGGCGGCCGCCTGGTACTGGCACTTCGTCGACGTGGTCTGGCTGTTCCTGTTCGCCTCGATCTACGTCTGGGGATCGGTCGGCGCGGTGATCGAGGGCCACTGATCCAGGCCTGAGGGATTTTCATTTCTGGAGGCGGCCGCGGCAACGTGGCCGCCTTCTTCTTTTTGGCGCAATGATCGCTGATCGATAGCCAATGCGACTGACAATCTTCCGGGCTATTTGCGCATTGATGATCGGGGCACTCCCGGCCTTTGCCGGCGAGAAGGTGGACCTGGTGCGTGTTCACAAGGCCGAACGCCGGCTGGAACTGATCGGCGACGGCAAGGTCCTGCGAAACTACGGCATCGCGCTCGGCGGCGATCCCGTCGGGCACAAGCACCAGGAGGGCGATCAGCGCACGCCCGAGGGGAACTATGTCCTCGACTGGCGCAACCCGAACAGCATCGCGCACAAATCGATCCATATTTCGTACCCCAATGCCGACGATGAGACCGCCGCCAAGGCGCGCAATGTCGGCGCGGGCGGCATGATCATGATCCACGGCCAGCCGAATGGTTATGGCTGGTGGGGCTGGCTGCTTCAATTGGTCGACTGGACCGACGGCTGCATTGCGGTTACGGACTCCGACATGGACGAAATCTGGGCGCTGGTGGCCGATGGCACACCGATCGAAATCGAGCGGTAAGCAATGAGCGACGACGCTCCCATGAGTGAAGACAGAGCGATCTGGCCGCCGATCGATCCGATCTCGGCCGGCCTGCATGGCCGCTGCCCGCGCTGCGGCGAGGGGCGGTTGTTCTCCGGCTTCCTCACTGTCGGCAAGCGCTGCGTCAATTGCGGCCTTGATTATTCCTACGCCGATGCCGGCGACGGGCCGGCGGTGTTCGTCATCCTGATCATAGGCTTCCTTATCGTCGGCCTGGCGCTCTGGGTTGAAGTCACGCTTAGCC
>NZ_RZQE01000164.1:0-11531 GCF_004022955.1 Mesorhizobium sp. M7A.F.Ca.US.002.01.1.1
GCCATGATGATCGCGCGGGTGCCATCGTACCAACTCGCCGTCGTGGTCGTCTGCACCGAATCGACCACGCGGGTCACCTCGCCCAGCCGTACCGGGTGACCGTTTTTGGTGGCGATGATGATGTTGGAGAAACCGGCGGCGTCGGTCAGCTGCGTGTTGGCGGTGATGGTGAGCTGCTGCTTGTCGTTCTGGAGCACGCCGAGCGGCGTGTTGCTGTTGGCCGAGGCAACCGCCGCCTGCAGCTGATCGATCGAGATGCCGCGTGCGGCAAGCGCGGTCGGGTCGATCTGGATGCGCACCGCGTATTTCTGCTGGCCGAAGATCGAGACCTGCGCCACGCCGTCGATGGTCGACAGCGACGGCGAGATGACGTTTTCCGCGAACGCATCGAGGTCGGTCAGCGGAACCGTGTCGCTGACCAGCGACATCAAAAGGATCGGCGCGTCGGCCGGATTGACCTTGCGATAGCTCGGCGGCGCCGTCATCTGCGACGGCAATGATTTCTGCGTGCGCGCGATCGCCGCCTGCACGTCGGCCGCCGCCGCGTCGATGTCGCGGTTGAGCACGAACTGGATGGCGATCGAGGTCTGGCCAAGCGAGTTGGTGGTCGAGATCGAATCGATGCCGGCGATGGTGGCGAACTGCTTGATCAGCGGCGTCGCCACCGATGTCGCCATGGTTTCCGGCGAGGCGCCGGGCAGCGAGGCCGAGACGTTGACCACCGGGAATTCGGCGCTGGGCAGTGCCGCCACCGGCAGGAACTTGTAGGCGAACAGCCCGCCCAGCACGAGGGCGAACGACATCAGAAGGGTGGCGACGGGCCGGCGTATGCAGAATTCGGAAATCATTGGGCGGCCTCGCCGACCCTGGTCGCCTCGGCCACCTTGGGCGCAGCGGCACCCGCCGTGGTCTTGCCTTCATGCACCGCGGCGCCGTCCTTCAGCCGTGTCTGGCCCTCGGTGACAACCTTCTCACCGCTTTTCAGCCCCTGGCTGATGGCGCTGTTGTCGCCTTCGGTCAGCGCCACGTGCACCGGCCGCATCTCGACCGTGTTGTCCGGCTTGACCACATAGACGAAAGGGCCCTTCTGGCTTGGCTGCACCGCGACAGTAGGAACCGATGTCATCTGCGGCATGATGCCGGCGTCGAGCACGACATTCACATACTGGCCGGGCCATAGCGAAAGGTCGGCATTGGGAATACTTGCCCGCGTCGCGATAGTGCCCGACGCGGTGTCGACGCTGGAGTCGACGAAATCGAGCGTGCCCTTGCCGATCGGCGTCGGGTCACCATCCTTGGTCAGTGTCACCGCGCCCTGCTGCGGATTGGCAAGCGCCTTGTGCAGCAGGGCGAGATTGCTTTCCGGCAGATTGAAGTTGACCTGCAGCGGGTCCATCTGGGTGATGGTCACCAGCGGGGTCGCCGTGCTGCTGTTGCCATTGCTGACGGTGACGAGATCGCCGACGGCGACGCTGACCGCACCCAGCCTGCCGGAAATCGGCGCCGTGATCGTGGCGAAGCCAAGCTGGACATTGTCGGCGTCGATTGTCGCCTTGTCGGCGTCAACGGTCGCAGCGGCAGCCTTCTGCGCGGCGACGGCCTGGTCGTAGGTCTGCTGCGTGCCGGCCTGCTTGGCAACCAGATCCTTGGCGCGCTGGAGATCGGAATTCGAACTGGCAAGCAGCGCCTGATCCTTGGCGAGCGCCGCTTGATCCTTTGCCAGCTGCGCCTTCAGCGCCCGGTCATCGAGCGAGAACAGAACGTCGCCGACCCTGACCATCTGCCCATCCTTGACGTCGATCGAGACGATCTGGCTGGACACCCGCGCGTTGATGTTGACGACGGCGGGAGACGAGACGAAGCCGATCGCATAACGCCGGATCGGGAAATCGGCTGTCGAGGCGACGGCCGAGAGGATGGAAGCCGAGCGGGCGGCACCGCCGCCACCTGCCACCTTGTCGCCCGCTGCCGGCTTGCCGGTTGCCGATTTGTCCGCGGCAGCGACCTGCTTTGCGCCGATGAGCTGCTGAGCCTTGCTCAGCGCGTCCGGAGACACATAGAGCCAGGCCGCGCCCGCACAGGCGACGGCAAGCAACGAAAGAACGACTTTTCCACGCATGGTCAAAGGCCCTCTCCACCCGACACGTCGTGGTCCGATGGTTCTACTCTAGCGCAAATCACGGCCCGTTGCCGCGATTTCGCCGAATAGATAGGACGCGCCTTTGTCGGAAAAGGGCCAAAACACGGCATTACGAAGATTTAATGTGCACTGCACAATGGATGTGCAACACGGGCTGAATCCCCATCCGACGGCTTGCGAGCCATCGCCTTCCGGCCTGAGACGACCAGAATGTGCGCGTCTCGACCTATTTGAGCATCGGCCAAAGCGTCGCCGCCAGCAGCACGCCCATGGCGATGTTGAACCATTTCAGCCGTACCGGGTCCGACAGGAAACCGCGCAGCGCGGTGCCGAACCCAGCCCACACCGAGACGCTCGGTAAATTAACGATGGTGAAGGCCACAGCGATCAACACCACCGACAGGAACGGGTGCTCGGCATTGGCATAGACGGCCATGGCGGTGATCGCCATCACCCACGCCTTGGGATTGACCCACTGGAATGCAGCCGCCTCGATGAAGCGCATCGGCCGCGCCTTCGTCTCGCCCTTGCCGGTCAGCGTGCGCGACATGGCGATCTTCCAGGCGAGGTACAAAAGATAGGCGCCGCCGGCGATCTTGAGCGCGGTATGCAGCGCCGGAAACGCCGTCAACACAGCGCCAAGGCCAAGACCGACGGCAAGCAGCAGCACGAGGAAACCCATGCTGATGCCAAGCATGTGCGGAACGGTTCTGACGATGCCGAAATTCACGCCCGATGCCAGAAGCATGAGATTGTTCGGCCCCGGCGTGATCGAAGTCACCAAGGCGTAGACAAGCAGGGCAAGGAAAGCGTCAAGCGACATGGATATCCTCCCCGACAAGTCAGGATCGTTGTCTTTTCTAGGCAACCCGCAAAGGCCCACGGACGGCCCACAGCGGGGCCAGAAGCCTCACTGTGGAAGCTGGCTGGCGCGCCCGGCGCCAGCACCGAAGGCCTACATCGCCTGCGGGCCGCGGTTCAACGCCGCCACGCCGGTGCGGCAGATTTCGACCAGGCCGAGCGGCTTCATGATGGCGATGAACTGATCGATCTTGGAGCCCTTGCCGGTGATCTCGAAGATGAAATGCTCGGTGTTGGCGTCGATGACGCTGGCGCGGAACGCATCGGCCAGCCGCAGCGCCTCGACCCGGGCCTCGCCGAGGCCGGCGACCTTGACCAGCGCCAGTTCGCGCTCCAGCGGCCGCTCCTGGCCGGATTCATGCGAGCGCACGGTCAGGTCGACGACGCGGTGCACCGGCACGATGCGCTCCAGCTGGTGCTTGATCTGCTCCAGCACATGCGGCGTGCCGCGCGTCACGATGGTGATGCGCGACAGGTGTTTTTCATGCTCGGTCTCGGAGACGGTCAGGCTCTCGATGTTGTAGCCGCGCCCGGAAAATAGGCCGATGACCCGGGCAAGCACGCCCGGCTCATTGTCGACCAGCACGGAAAGCGTGTGGTTTTCCGGCTTTTCCGTTTCCTTGGCGATAAAATAGGCCGAACCGGTCGGTTGTAGCTGTGCGTTCATGACATGAATCTCGATTTCAAGCTCTTGAGCTAATTCTTTGTTTGCGCAGGGCTTTCTCGCGACAGCCCTGCCTTGGTTCTGCCGGCTACACCAGTTCCCTGCCCTTGGCGTCGATGGCATTGGCCACCGCCTCGTCGGTCGCCTCGTCGGGCAACAGCATCTCGTTATGCGCCTTGCCCGACGGGATCATCGGGAAGCAGTTGGCGAGCGTCGCCACGCGGCAATCGAACAGCACCGGCTTCCTGACCGAGATCATCTCCTTGATCGCGTCGTCCAGCTCGTCCGGCTTTTCGCAGCGAATGCCGTGGCCGCCATAGGCCTCGGCCAGCTTGACGAAGTCCGGCATCGCCTCGGTATAGGAATGCGACAGCCGGTTGCCGTGCAGCAACTGCTGCCACTGCCGCACCATGCCCATATACTGGTTGTTGAGGATGAAGATCTTGATCGGCGCATTGTGCTGCACCGCCGCGCTCATCTCCTGCATCGTCATCTGCACCGAAGCGTCGCCGGCAATGTCGATGACCAAAGCGTCGGGATGCGCGATCTGCACGCCGAGTGCTGCCGGCAGGCCATAACCCATCGTGCCCAGCCCGCCCGACGTCATCCAGCGGTTCGGCTTCTCGAAACGATAGTGCTGCGCCGCCCACATCTGGTGCTGGCCGACCTCGGTGGTGATGTAGGTGTCCATGCCCTTGGTCAGTTCGTAGAGCCGCTCGATGGCGTATTGCGGCATGATCACGTCGTTGTTCATCTTGTAGGCGAGCGAGTCGCGCGCACGCCATTTGGCGATCTGCTCCCACCAGGGGTAGAGCGCCTTCTTGTCGGCCTTGGCGCTCGCCCGCCACAGCCGCACCATATCCTCCAGCACCCGGCCGACATCGCCGATGATCGGCACCTCGGTGTGGACGTTCTTGTTGATCGACGACGGATCGATGTCGATGTGGATCTTCTTCGAGTTCGGCGAGAAGGCGGTCAGCCGACCGGTGATGCGGTCGTCGAAGCGCGCGCCGATGCAGATCATCACGTCGCAATCATGCATGGCCATGTTGGCTTCATAGGTGCCGTGCATGCCGAGCATGCCCATCCAGTTCTTGCCTGATGCCGGATAGGCGCCGAGGCCCATCAGCGTCGAGGTGATCGGGAAACCGGTGAGATCGACCAGTTCGCGCAGCAGATGGCTCGCTTCCGGGCCGGAATTGATGACGCCGCCGCCGCTGTAGATGATCGGCTTCTTGGCGCCCGCCATCAACTCGACCGCCGCCTTGATCTTCTCCAGGTCGCCCTGGACCTTTGGCTGGTAGCTGGTGCGTGGCGCGATCTGCGGCGGGACATAGAATCCCTTGGCGAACTGCACATCCTTCGGGATGTCGACGACGACCGGACCGGGACGGCCGGTGGTCGCGACATGAAAGGCCTCGTGGATGGTGGCGGCGAGCTCGTTGACGTCCTTCACCAGCCAGTTGTGCTTGGTGCAGGGGCGCGTGATGCCGACCGTATCGCATTCCTGAAAAGCGTCCGAGCCGATCAGCGAGGTCGGCACCTGCCCGGTCAGGCAGACCAGCGGGATCGAATCCATCAACGCGTCCTGCAGCGGCGTCACCGCATTGGTGGCGCCCGGGCCGGAGGTCACCAGCATCACGCCGGCCTTACCGGTCGAACGCGCATAGCCTTCCGCCGCATGGCCGGCGCCCTGCTCATGGCGCACCAGTATGTGCTCGACCTCGTCTTGCTGAAAAATCTCGTCATAGATCGGAAGGACAGCGCCGCCGGGATAGCCGAAGACATGCTTGACGCCATTGTCCTTCAGCGCCTGCACCACCATTTCGGCGCCCGTCATCTCGCGCCGCTCGTTCTGTCCGTTGCTCATCGGTCTGGTCCCGTACTGTCGCCATTGGGCGTTTGCTGGTCGTTTAGTCGTGTTTCAGGCAATAAAAAAGGCCCCCGAGGGAGCCTGTGTCTTGCGCATGGGGGGTTTTCGCCCGGCGGTTACACCGCCTTGCCCACGCGCTTTCCTACGAGAATGAGTGCTGTTTTCATGGTGGCGGACACTAAGGGCGGGCAAGGCGACCTGTCAACGGGAAAAATCACACCGGCGCGCACAGCGTGCCGGCGCGATTGAGGCGATCAGCGCGGCGCCTTGCAGCGGGAAACGCGCGGATCGCATCTGGACACCTTCCTCGCCTGCATCTTCGCTGGCGGATGGTGAGGTGCCACCCTTGCCGGGCCATGGTGCTGGGGCATATGCATTGCCATCGCCTGCTGATGCGGCTTCTGTTGCCCGGCACCGCGTGCAGGACGCTGCCCCGAGACCGGCTTGGCCGACCCCGGTTTGGCCGACGATTTGACAACGATACGTCCATCGCCCGCGGTCCTGTCGGCATGCAGCTTGAGCGCATCGGCCTTCGCGCCGTTGCCGGCGACCATCCGCTTGCGCACAGTGTTGCCAGGCTTCACGACGGCTGGATTGCTGGCAGCCACCGCGCCCGGGGAAATGGCCTTGCCGCCGATCGCAGTCTTGGGGCCCGCCACGATTTGCCCGTTCCCCATTGCATTGCCGGCAAGCTTCTTGATTTCGGCGCCCCTGGAAGCATCGAGACGTGCACTGGCAAACACGCCTTTGGGCGGAGGAACCAGTCTTGCCGCCTTGATCGAGTCGATGACTGGCTTCGGGAGTTGCTGCAGCCGGGTTCCGGCATTGATTGCAACCACCTGGTTGCCAAGCCGCACGCGTGGCGCATTGTTGACCGCGACCGTCTGGTTGATGAATGTCGTGTTGCGCACGATGACGACGTTCTCCTGAACCGGCCGCACCACCCTGACCAGATCCACCGCGCCGATCGCCGCCACCGGCACGAAACACCACCAGGCGTCGTCGAAGGCGGCACCGACGTCGGGCGGCGCCGGAGCCCAGCCGACATCATTGCCGCCCTGACGCCAGACCACCCAGGCTGGCGCCCATTGATCGCCGGCGATCCACACCCAGCCGAAATCGGGATCATACGCCCAGCGGCCATAGTGATAGACGACATCGCCGAATGGCTCGGTGGACTGCCAGTACCAGCCATTGTCAGTCCAGACCCACCTGCCTTCGGTGTAGGGCCGCCATTGGGTATGCACCGAGGGAACCCAGACATCGCCGAAGCGGCTGGAGGTTCGCCATCCGCCATAGTTCGAAAGCCTTTCGCGGACGGTGACGGAAATTTCCGCCGCATGCGCCTGTGTTCCGGGCAGCACCAGCGGGCCGGTCACCGTCGCACTCAAGGCCATGACCGCGGCCATTGCTGCAGCACGTCCACGCCGGCCGAGAGAGTGGCGTGAAGACGCTTGGAAAAAGGATATGATAATCATAACGGGCTCCAGAGTTCCGCATCCAGAAAATCCCGGGAACCGCCCTGCTGCCCGCCACCGCTTCCCGGCTTCTCACCGATCGGTTGTTATCGGCCCCGGTGACCGCATTGCGGCATTTGACCATCAACTTTGCGCGACCGGCGCGGCATTCACAAATGGGACGGTCGTTTCCGGCGCCCGGGCGATTGCGAAACCGCCGGGTGATCCCATTTTGCGAATAAACCATTGAAACCGCTGGAAACTATGGTGGGGCGTGACGAGGGCCGCCATCTCTGACGATACTTGATCGTCCGGCGGCAAGCCCGTCGGAGCCACCACCATGACGATCTGGATTTCACGGGAGGAAACCTGATGCTCGACAAGCCCTCTAGCAAGAAACTGTCTGACGTACTCGACCAATTCGGCGCCGCGCTTGCTGCCAATGACATCGAGAAGGCGGTCGATTGCTTTCAAGAAGATTGCTACTGGCGCGACCTCGTTACCTTCACCTGGAACATCAAGACCATGGAAGGCCGCGACCAGGTCCGCGACATGCTGAAAAGCCAGTTGTCGAACACCAGGCCATCGCACTTCGCCATCGCCAAGGGCGAGGACGCGACCGAGAGCGGCGAACTGATCGAGGGCTGGATCAGCTTCGAGACGGAGGCGGCACGCGGCTTCGGCCATATCAGGCTGAAGAACGGCAAGATCTGGACGCTGCTGACCACCATGGCCGAACTGAAAGGCCACGAGGAGCCGGCAGGCTTCGCGCGGCCGATGGGCGCCAGGCACGGCTCGGGCAAGAACCGTCCGACATGGAAGGAAGAGCGCGAGAGGGAAGCCGCCGAGCTCGGCTTCAAGACGCAGCCCTATACGGTGATCATCGGTGGCGGCCAGGGCGGTATCGCGCTCGGCGCGCGGCTGCGGCAGCTTGGCGTGCCGACCATCATCATCGAGAAGAACGAGCGTGCCGGCGACAGCTGGCGCAAGCGCTACAAGTCGCTCTGCCTGCATGACCCGGTCTGGTACGACCATCTGCCCTATATCGATTTCCCCAAGAACTGGCCGGTCTTCTCGCCCAAGGACAAGATCGGCGACTGGCTGGAAATGTACACCAAGGTAATGGAGCTGAATTACTGGTCCTCGACCGAGGCCAAAAGCGCTTCCTATGACGACAAGACGAAGGAATGGACCGTTGTCGTCCACCGTGACGGCAAGGACATCACGCTGAAGCCGAAGCAGCTGGTGCTGGCGACCGGACAGTCCGGCAAAGCCAATCTGCCGAAATTCAAGGGCATGGAGACCTTCAGGGGCGATCAGCACCACTCGTCGAAGCATCCGGGTCCCGACGCCTATGCCGGCAAAAAGGCCGTTGTCATCGGATCCAACAATTCCGCCCATGACATCGCTGCCGCACTTTGGGAAGCCGGCGCCGACGTGACCATGGTGCAGCGCTCGAGTACCCATATCTCCAGGTCCGACACGTTGATGGAAATCGGACTGGGTTCGCTCTATTCGGAGCAGGCGCTGCAGAATGGCATCACCACCGCCAAGGCCGATCTCATCTTCGCTTCGCTGCCCTACAAGATCCTGCACGAGTTCCAGATCCCGGCCTATGCCGAGATGAAGAAACGCGATGCGGCATTCTACAAGGGACTGGAAAAGGCCGGTTTCATGCTCGACTGGGGCGACGACGAGTCCGGCCTGTTCATGAAGTACCTCAGGCGCGGCTCTGGCTATTACATCGATGTTGGCGCATCGCAGCTGGTCATCGATGGTTCGATCAAGCTGAAGAGCGGCGTCGACGTCGAAGAGATCAAGCAGCACTCGGTTCTGCTCAGCGACGGGTCGGAACTGCCTGCGGACCTCATCGTCTACGCCACCGGCTACGGCTCGATGAACGGCTGGGCCGCCGATCTGATATCGCGCGAAACCGCCGACAAGGTCGGCAAATGCTGGGGCCTCGGCTCGAACACCACCAAGGATCCCGGCCCCTGGGAAGGCGAGTTGCGCAACATGTGGAAGCCTACACAGCAGGAAGCGCTGTGGTTTCACGGCGGCAACCTGCACCAGTCACGCCACTATTCACAATTCCTGGCGCTGCAGCTGAAGGCCAGGCAGGCCGGCTTGGCGACGCCGGTCTACGGGCTGCAGCAGGTGCATCACAAGGGGTAGGCGAGCGCGATTCCGGCGAAGCCGGAAGAAAGAAGGCAGGGCTTGCACCCTGCCTCCTTCCTTTGAGGGAATTACGCCGGCTTACCCGCCGCGAACTGCGTCACCACCCGCTGCAACAGCGGCACGTAATCGCGAAACGTCCGCGTCTTCATGTTGGCAATCTTGCCGCTCTCGTCCCAGATGCGGACCCGGACCGCTTCCTCACGGAACGGGTTCTTGCGGAACTCGGCCACCTCCTCGGCATTCATCGGCCCGCCCTGCAGCGACAGCGTGTGCACCGAGGCCGGCGAAAGCCTGCCAAAATAGGTCGGGTCGGTGGCGCAGAGATAGCGCTTGGCGGCGACATGCAGCCTGACGCATTCGACGATGACAGGTGGAAAGAACCGCGCCAGCACTTCGCCGCCGGCTTCGTCATGATGCTTGTCCTCGACATCCTCGGGCGAATAGGTGCCGAACTCGCTGGTGTAGTGGCCAATGTCGTGCAGCAGCGCCGCCGCCACCAGCTCGTCCGGCGCGCCGTCCTTTTCGGCGAACCAGGCGCCCTGCAGCATGTGCTCCGACATGGTGACGGGTTCGCCGAGATAGGATTCCGCACCCCGGCGCTCGAAGATGTCGGCGATGAATTCGACGATATTGTCCGCGTTCAAATCCTGGCCGCTCATTCCGCCGCCTCCTTGAACCCGTGTTCTATCGACGCGAGCGTCGACAGCAGGCCATCCTTGTCGGCGTAACAGCCCTGCAGCCAGCGCTTGCCGGTTCCGGAAAACGCCTTGCGGGCGTGCATGACGCGCGTGTTGTCGACGATGAAAGCCTGCCCCGCTTCGAGCTTGAACGTCACTTCGAAGGATGGATCCTCGATCAGTTCGGCGAACCGGCGGTAGGCGGCGTAGTACGCCTCCATGTCGGCGAAGGGCACGTCGACCGTCGGCGCCAGCGAGCGGTTGTTGAAGCGGATGCAGATCAGCTCGCCATCGGGCCCGAGCTCGATCATCGGCCGCTTCGCCTGCAGCCGCACACCGGAAGAGCCGGCATATTCGAAGCGCGCCGGGCATGAGCTCAGCAGCCGGAAGCCTTCCGGGTTCTCGGCCTGCAGCGCAGCCGCGACGGCAAATCCGTCGACGACGCTGGATTCGCCGCCCTCAACCGTATTCTCGATGCAGGACAGGATCTGCAGCGTCGGCACGGGGTCGCGATAGGGATTGTCGGTATGCGCCTGGAGCCCGAGATTGGTGTAGGCGAGATTGCTCGGATCGACCTCGGCGCGCACTTCGAACCAGCGGCCGTAATTGGTCTCCCTGATATAGCCGAACAGATCGGACACCTTGCACAGCGCTCCGGATTCGGTCGGCAGATCGTCCATCACCGCGAAGCCATAGGTTTTCACCGCCGACAGCCATTGCCCCAGCACAGCGCGATCATGGCTGGCCGCAGCATAGCCGGCGCGCGGCACCGAATTCTGCATCGAGGCCTTGGTCCATCGCACGGTGGCCTCGTCTGTCCAGCCGGGCTGGCGGGCCGCGTCACGATCATAGGCATTGGCGCTCAGCCATGCCGCCGGGAAACTCACTGTTTTCTGCTCCGGCACGAAGCTGACTTCCAGGGCACCGCCCTTGACCGATGCCGCGCCGATCCTGGTGTCGGCGGGAATGTCGAGGATGGTGATCAGCCGTTGGCCATTGCCGGCGCTGCGCGTCTTGTCGTCCAGCGCATTGTCGCGCAGCCACATGGCGTGAAAGCGGCTGCGCGACCCGTCCTTCCAGCCAAGTTCGATTGTTCTACCTTCGTTGCCGATCAGCGCCTGGGTGAGCATGGAGATCCGTTCCTGTCCATTGCGTCCCCTGCAGCTGATCCGCAGGGTTTCGATTGCATGTTGATCGCGCGAGAGGCATAATTCAAATTATCATATTTTGGGCAATGACCACGATATACTAATGTCTCGAACCACACCCCTGCCGCCGCTCGACTGGCTGCGCAGTTTCGAGGCTGCGGCGCGGCTGTCGAATTTCACCGCGGCGGCAGCCGAGCTTGGCCTCACCCAGGCGGCCGTCAGCCAACACATCCGCTTTCTCGAGGAGCGGCTAAAGACACGTTTGTTTTCGCGGCTGGCGCGCGGCGTCGCCCTGTCGCCGGAGGGGGCAGCCTATCTCCCCCACATCCAGTCGGCCTTCGCCACCATCGGCAACAGCACCGCGGAACTGTTCGAGCCGCGCGCCGTCCAGACCGTGACCATCCGGGCGCCGATTTCCTTTGCCTTGCTGATGCTGGTTCCGGCGCTGCCCGATCTCGCGAAGGCACTGCCGCGCATCCAGCTCGACCTGGTGACGATCCATCGCCCTACCGATTACGACCTGCCGGGCTCGG
>NZ_RZQE01000165.1:0-11504 GCF_004022955.1 Mesorhizobium sp. M7A.F.Ca.US.002.01.1.1
AAAATCATCAGGGGGAAGGGAATTTTCCCTCTGTAGCATCCGTTGACGTCCTGTCCCGAAATGCCTTCATCATGGAGCCAATTGAATGAGAAAGCTTGTTATCGCCATCTCTATGCTCGCACTCGCGGCTTCGGCGGCCTTTGCCGACCCGATCCTCGACCGGCAGGCACTGATGAAGGAACGTGGAAAGATCGTCGGCGGCCTGTCGAAAGTGGTCAAGGGCGAGGAGCCGTTTGATGCCGCCGCGGTGCTGACGGCGCTGCAGGCGCTGCATGCGAATGCCGAGAAAGTCGACGTAGACGCGCTGTTTCCGGCGGGCAGCGACACGGGCGGCGATACCACTGCGTCGCCGAAGATCTGGGAAGACATGGCCGGCTTCAAGGCCACCAACGCCAAATATGTCGCCGACGTCAAGGCAGCGGCCGCTGCCGCTCCTGCCGACGTCGATGCGTTGAAGGCGCAATTCGGCGCCATCGGCTCCGATTGCGGCACCTGCCACCAGACCTACCGGGTGAAAAAAGGCTGATAGCGGGCGATGCCCTGGCTAAAGAAACTCGTCGGCGCCATCGTCATCCTCGGCGGCGTCGGCGCGGTTGCCGGGTGGGCCGGGTCGGCGCCGGTGAGGCTCGACAGGGAGACCCTGGCCAAGCTCGGTCCTGGCGACGCAGCCAGGGGCAAGCGCATTTTTTATGCCGGCGGTTGTACATCCTGCCATGCAAAGCCGGGCTCACAGGGCGATGCGCGGCTTCAACTCGTGGGCGGTCTCGAGCTCAAGACGCCGTTCGGAACCTTCGTGCCGCCCAACATTTCGCAAGACGCCAAGGACGGCATCGGCGCATGGTCGGTCGAGGACCTCGCCAATGCCATGCTGAAGGGCGTGTCGCCTTCGGGCCGACACTTCTATCCGGCGTTTCCCTATGCGTCCTACGCGCGCATGAATCCGGCCGACATTGGCGATCTCTATGCCTTTCTCAAGACGCTGCCGGCCGTCGCCGGCAAGGCGCCTGCAAATTCGCTCGGTTTTCCCTTCAACATTCGTCGCGGCATTGGCCTGTGGAAATTGCTCTATCTTAGCGACCAGCCGGTCGTTCCATTTCCCGCTGGCACGCCCGATCCGGTCATGGCCGGCCGCTATCTGGTCGAGGGGCCGGGCCATTGCGGCGAATGCCATACGCCGCGCGACCTTGCAGGTGGTACGAAAAAGAACGTGTGGCTGGCCGGTGCGGTGGCTGCCGAAGGCAGCGGCGTCGTGCCGAACATCACATCGGGCGAGGGCGGTATAGGCGATTGGTCGGAAGCCGACATCGTCAACTACCTCGAAACCGGCTTCACGCCCGATTTTGATTCCGTCGGCGGCGCCATGGTCGACGTGCAGCGAAACATGGCCGAGTTGGCGCCGCAGGACCGTGCTGCCATCGCCGCCTATCTCAAGGCGATACCCGCGCATCCAAACGGCTATCCGGCCCGCAAGAGGGCGAACTAGTCTAGATCGAGTCTGCGGATGACAGGTGGCGGTCACCGAGAAAATCGAAGCCCGTTTCGAAGAAATGGTTGTAGTTGCAGGTCAACTCTTCGCCAGGCGCGATGTCGCGCAGCGCAAAACTCTCCTCGGGTGAGGAGACGTCGCAATTAGGCTCGTCGGCATGGTTCATGTAGCGCGCGTCGTCGGCTTCGAAGACGATGTAGTTCGGATCGCGGCGGTCAGGATAGGAGTAGCGGTCGAGATAGCTCTTCACCGGGCCGGCCGCCCGCTCATAAGTCTCGACCTCGATGAGCCGATCGAACCTTGGGTCTAACTTCCAGATCAGAGTACCGCGAGGAATGTGGTTCTTGGCAAAGACGCCGATTCCCTGGATGGGTGATTTGTCGAGATAGACGTCGACGAGCAGCATAATGAACCTTTACGCGATTGGAGGCTGTCAGGCCGGAAAAGCCGCGCACTGGGTAGCGCGCGGTCGTCGCAATTGCGAGTGAAAATGAGCGACGGGAGCTTCAAAAAGTCCTGACACCCAGCCCTCTGGCAAGGGTGCATCGATCATCGTCCAGAGTCAGCGTTGCTGCAGCGCCAGACGGACGCCCAGAGCGCAGTAGATGCCGCCGACAACTTTGCCCTGCAATCGTAACACCGACGGATTTCGGCGCAGGAACGTGCCGAGCCGGCCAGCGCTCACGGCAAAGACGACCGTGCTGAAAAGGCCCAGTATGACGAAGATGACCCCCAACGCGGTCATCTGAAGCATCACCGATCCGTTTTCAGGCCGCACGAACTGAGGCAGAAAAGCGAGGAAGAACAGAGCGGTCTTGGGGTTGAGCACTTCGGTCAGGACAGCCTGTCGAAACGCCTTGCCGGCGGAGATCGCGAGCGCACCGGCCGCCGGGTTGGCCGGTGTTTTCTCGATGATCGCGCGAATGCCGAGATAAACCAGGTAGGCCGCGCCGATGTACTTGATGACGCTGAACAGCGTCGCCGACGCGGCGATGATCGCCGAGATGCCGATCATGGCCATGACGGTATGAAAGACGTCGCCGGCAGCGATCCCGGCGCCCGTCGCGATCCCGACCTTGGTTCCGGAACTCGTTGCCCGGGCGATCGTCAGCAGGGTGGCGGGGCCTGGAATGAAGACGAAGCCGAGCACGACCGCGATGTAGGCGATCAGGGTGGTCAGGTCGATCATTGGTTGGTTGCTCCCGTAAGCTGCGCCTTGCCCATCACTTTCAGCGCGAAGGAATAGGTGTAGGCGATCTCTTCCAGCCGCGAAAACCGGCCGGAAGCGCCTGCATGACCGGAATCCATGTTGATCTTGAACAGAACCGGATTGTCTCCGCTCTTGCGGTCGCGCAGCCGGGCCACCCATTTGGCCGGTTCCCAATAGGTGACGCGCGGATCGGTGAGACCGGCCAGCGCCAGGATCGGCGGATAGTCGTGATCAGAGACATTGTCGTAGGGCGAATAGGCAGCGATCGTCCGATAGTCGTCGGCGGACGCGATCGGGTTGCCCCATTCGGGCCATTCCGGCGGCGTCAGTGGCAGGGTCGCATCGAGCATGGTGGTGAGCACATCGACGAAGGGAACCTCGGCGACGATGCCGCCAAAACAATCCGGCGCCATGTTGGCGACGGCACCCATCAGCATGCCGCCGGCCGAACCGCCTTGCGCGACGATACGGTCATGCGCCGTGTAACGCTCCGTGACCAGATGGCGCGCGACGGCGATGAAATCGGTGAACGTGTTCATCTTGTTCTCCCGCTTGCCGTCATCGTACCAGCCATAGCCCTTGTCCTTGCCGCCGCGAACGTGAGCAATGGCGAAGACAAAGCCGCGGTCGACCAGCGAGAACCAGTTGGTGTTGAAGGCGGCCGGCACGGTGATGCCATAGGAGCCGTAGCCGTAAAGCAGGCAAGGTGCGGATCCGTCCAGCGGCGTGTCGCGATGATGCAAAAGCGAGATCGGCACCAGTTCGCCATCGCTGGCCGGCGCCATCAGCCGCCGCGTGACATAATGGTCCGCATCATGGCCGGACGGCACTTCCTGGGTCTTCAGCAGCACCCGCTCGCGGGTGCGCATGTTATAGTCGAACACCTGCGCGGGCGTCGTCATCGACGAGTAGGAAAAGCGCATGATCTCGGTGTCGTACTCATAGGAACCCGACAGGCCGAGCGAGAAGGCCTCCTCGTCGAGGGACAGAAGATGCTCCTCGCCGCTGATACGGTCGCGCACCACAATGCGCGGCAGGCCTTCCTTGCGTTCGAGCCGGACCATGTGGTCCCTGAAGCCGATCACCGACAGGATCAGCCGGCCGGGCTCGTGCGGCACCAGTTCCTGCCAGTTGGCGCGCACGGGATCGCTCGCCGGCGCCGTCATGATCTTGAAGTCCTTGGCGCCGTCGGCATTGGTCAGGATGAAGAAGATATCGCCGCCTTCTTCCAGCTCGTATTGAAGGCCAACCTCGCGCGGCGACACCAGTTTCGGTTCGGCAAACGGATCGTCGGCGCGCATCAGGCGGTATTCCGAAGTCTCGTGATCGTTGATGCCGATCATGATCCATTCGTTGTTGCGGGTGCCGTCGACATTCATGAAGAAGCCGGGATCGGTTTCCTCATAGATCAACCGGTCGCTGTCCGGGCTGTCGCCCAGCGCATGGAACAGTACCTTGGACGGGCGATGGTTGGGATCGAGACGCGTGTAGAAGAAGCCGTCATTGCCTGCGTTCCAGACGCCTGAACCGCCGGTGTCGGGGATCTGGTCGGCAAGCTCTTTGCCATCGGCAAGGTCACGCACGCGAAGCGTGTAGAATTCGGAGCCCTTGTCGTCGAATGCCCATAGCAGCTTGGCGTGGTCGGCCGAATGGTCGACACCGCCAAGACGGAAATAGGCCTTGCCCGCGGCCTCCGCGTCGCCATCGAGCAGGATATGCTCGGCGCCGCCGTCGCGCGACATGCGGAAATAGCGCGGCTGCTCGCCACCAAGTTTAAAGGACGAGCCGTAGGCATAGGGCCCATCCTTCATCGGCACGGAAGAATCGTCTTCCTTGATACGGCCCTTCATCTCCTTGAAAAGCTGCTTTTGCAGTTCGACCGTGTCGGCCATCAGCTTCGACTGGTAGGCATTCTCCGCCTCGAGTTCTGCGCGGATCCCCGCATCGAGCAATGACGGGTCGCGGAACATCTCCTGCCAGTTATCGGCCCGTAGCCAGGCATAGTCGTCGGTTCGCGTGATGCCGTGATGCGTGTCGGAAACCGGCCGCTTCTCGGGCGTTGGCGGGCTGACGATCGGAAATATGGATGTCTTGGTCATTGCGTCTCGCTTTGCCAGTATCTTCAATGGGCCAGTATCTTGAAGGGCCATCTCGAATGGAGAAATATCTTGAATGGCAAATGAACACGCCGATCAGGGCAGGTTCAAGAGCCGGAGCGTATGGGTTGTGTCGGCTCCAGGAGATGAGCCGGGAGGAGAGATGATGACTATTTGGTCTCGGACTGCTGCGGCTTTCGCCGTTGCTTCGCTAACTCTGGGCTTTGCCGGCCAGTCTCATGCGACCGTATTCGCGGCTTGGCAAGTGGCCAATGTCCCGTTCGGCGACACGCTCAATGTACGCAAATACCCTTCGGGCACATCCCAAAAGCAGGCGGGATATCCGAACGGCACCGTTCTGCAGATGACCGGGCGATGCACCGGCGGAATAAACCTGCTCGACATCGCCAACCAGCCGGCATGGAAGCAGGCACAAAAGATTCGCTATCGCTGGTGCGAAGTCTGGCATGATCCGGTCCAGAACGGCAATTTCGTCACCGGCTGGGCCTATGGCAAATACATCATCCCGCATTGATTGACGCGGCAGCAATCAGCCGATCGGTCGGATGACTGGCATGTCGCCTGATTGCTCGTATATGACCACGGCAACCTGTGGTTTTGTGGACAAATGCGAACAACCAATATTTCTCGAGCGATAGCCAAGCAAGATCAAACATTAAAACCCGTTTCGTGAGTTGCCACGAATGTAACGGCGATCTGACGTTGCGTCAGCCGCCGCCGACGGGAACGCGAAATATCGATAAATTACACAATGCACGAAAGATTGAAGCTGATCGCGGAACATTTGATCAATATCGTTCAATATAGCGCGAGGGGCGAATTGACTTACTTGGTCTGCACGCTCATTGATGTGCCCGCGACACGAATCGTAGAAACTCTACCTGCACAAAATTCGTGCGATGCCCTGCTTGTAAAAAAGGGCGCAGATCGATGTAACTCTTGTTGGGGACCGAAGACCATGGATATTGTCGAAACACCTTCCAGAAACAGCGATGCGCTGATCGAATTGACCGCCGATGTGGTGGCCGCCTATGTCAGCAACAATCCCGTGCCGGTCGGCGAACTGCCGAACCTGATATCCGATGTCCATGCCGCACTCGGGCGTGTGGGCGGAACCGCCGAACAGCCGCCTGCCGACAAGCAGAAGCCGGCGGTCAACCCGAAGCGGTCGGTTCATGACGACTACATCGTCTGCCTTGAAGACGGCAAGAAGTTCAAGTCGCTGAAGCGCCACCTGATGACCCACTATGACCTGACGCCGGACCAGTATCGCGAAAAGTGGAACCTCGACCCGACCTATCCGATGGTTGCACCCAACTATGCAGCTGCCCGGTCCCAACTCGCCAAGAAGATGGGTCTCGGCCGCAAGCGCAAAGCGCGGTAATTGCTGCCAGCCAGATCGGATCGACATCAACGGCGCCTTCGGGCGCCGTTTGATTTTTGCGAGCCGCGACGCGCGGATCGGGTCGGGAAGCGTCAGGCGGTCTGCTTGAGCGCTGCCTCGGCGTCGCGCTTGATGCGCTTGACCATCGAGCGAAGGCCGTTGGCGCGCTGCGGCGACAGATGTTCGTCGAGGCCGAGTTCTTTCAATGTCGCTTCCGCATCGGTCTTCTGGATTTCGCTGGCGGTCCTGCCGGAAAACAGCGCCAGCATGATCGCGACCAGCCCACGCACGATATGAGCGTCCGAATCGCCGGTGAAGGTGATGACAGGATCGGCTCCAGCTCCGCGTTCAGTGGTCAGCCAGACTTGGCTGACGCATCCCGGCACCTTGTTGGCGGGGCTGCGCTGCTCGTCCGGAAACGGCGGCAACGCCTCGCCGAGTTCGATGACATAGCGATAGCGGTCTTCCCATTCCTCGAGGAACGAGAAGTCGTCGCGGATCGTCTGGATCGTCGTGGTCATGTCTGGGATATAGTCACGCGGCGGCTCCGCGTCACGGAAAAAACAAGGACACCGCGGGCGTCGAGAGGGCAGACAGCCCGCGGTGCGCCGTCGAAACGGCTTAATTCTGAGGCGGCAGGTTGACGGTCTCGGGCAAGACGATTCCTTCGGGCACGCTGCCGGTCATCGTCGACGTGTCGGGGCCGGCGGCGGACTTGTCGTCCATCATCGCTGCCGCGATCTTGGCGGTCTCTTTGGCGCGGGCGGTAATGGTGTGCATCGCCGACTTGCCGGTCTCGCAGACATCGGGTTTGCGTTCGCAAATGCCGGCGATATCGCCAACCGCTTCGCGTGCCGCAAACAAGGCCTGGATCGGTCCGACGCTTTCATGCCCCGCTTCATCGGGGCCGACACTCAATGGCAGCGCCAGCAGCACCAGCGAAAACCAGAAAGCCATTCTTATGAGGAAGACCATGCCCTTGCCCTCTCGTCGTGACCGGATCATGCATCCATATGGCATGACCTCTTTTGTAGGCAGGATTTTGGCACACAGGCGCAAAGGACGGCTTGCGGGCAAAGAGAGAATTTTCCTCAAATTTTAGGCAAATTCGAAACGAACCGTTCTGCAATCGATTTGTCTCAAATCCGAGTAATTTTCCTTAACAACAAATAACCATATATCCCCATGATTTCCCTGCGTTTTTCTTGAAATAGGGACGTCCAGGTGCCGAGTGCGCCCGGCCGATGGGTGCCGTCGGCGGATAACTCTCCGTTTACTATGGCTGCATTTGTCCGTGCTTTCGGCCGCCGGCATCCCGATATTTGCCGCAGGCCGGGCCCTGGTCGGCCCTGCCTTATCCATTCCTTAAACGCTGGATGCGAGTTTCAAAGCCAACCAGAACCATCTGCATAGCAGAGCTGTCCACGACAAGTGCGAGTGCGTTGAGTTGAGTTCAATCAAGGCCAGATACGTTGAATTGCCTGGCGCGATTTCGGCCGGTTGCGAACGTATGGTCCATCCGTCCATCCTTGGGCGGAGCGACCGCGAGCGCCAGCGCCGCTTTATCGGCGTCATGCTCGCCGCTCCTTTCTTTGTCGCCGGTGCCGCGGTCACGCTGGTTACTTCAGGCATGGGCGTCGCCGTCACCATGGCCGCCATTTTCGCCGCCTTTGGCCTGTGCTGGTTCGTCGCCTTGCTGGTGGCGGCGACCGGCAAGATGGCGATAGCGAGTTGGGTCGCCCTGGTGCTGGCCGGCATTTCTCTCGGCAGTCTCATTGCCGCCGCGGGCGGGCTGAGTTCGCCTGTCGCCATGCTTGTCGTGGCGCTGCCTTTTGAAGCCTGGTGGATCGGCGCTTCGCGGCGCGCGGCACTGTGGGGAGCCGTGTCGGCCGCTGTAGCCATCTTGGCTCAGCCTTTGGCTGGAACCGTATTCCCGTTCGCAGGAGCGCAGATCGCGGCGTGGCACTGGTTGGTGCCGTTGGCCTGGACGCTCACACTGATCCCGCGCGCATCGGCATTTCAAAACACGGCCGATGCGGCTGATGTGCTCGACACTGCCGACCGGCTCGAAGACACCATCGATGCGGTGGTCTTGCGCGTCGCCCGTCATGGCGAGGTCCTGGACGCGTCGCCAAAAGCGCGCACGCTTTTGAAACTGCCGCCCGAACTGCTGTCCGGAAACGGCCTCTTCGATCGCGTCCATCTGTCGGATCGCGTTTCCTATCTCAGCGCAATGGCCGACATGCGCGACGGCGCACTGTCGCGCCGGCTCGAATTGCGCATCCGGCTGCCTCAGAATGGCAATGGCCTGACGGCCGACAATTACCGGCCGTTCTCGCTTGATCTCGTGCGTGGTGAGGAACAGGGTGATGTCTTTACGTTCGTCCTGAGGCAGAATGACGAGATCGCCCGGTTGCGCGAGGATCTGGCGGCAGCCAATGAGGCGGCCGCGTCCGCCGAGGTGGCGAAGGGACGCTTCCTGGCGGTGGTCAGCCACGAACTGCGCACGCCGTTAAATGCCATTATCGGCTTCTCGGATATGCTGCTGCATGAGATGTTCGGCGCCTTCAAGGATCCGCGCCAGAAAGAATATGTCGGCTTGGTACGGGATTCGGGCCAGCATCTGCTCGCCGTCGTAACCTCGATACTCGACGTGTCCAGGATTGAATCGGGCGTCTATGCGACCGAACCCGAGCCTTTCCGGTTCGCGGAAGCGGTCGACATGTGCCAGTCGATGATGCAACTGCAGGCGCATGCCAAGAACATCGATCTGCAGGCGCAGATCGCGCCGGACGCCGGCGACATCAATGCCGATCAGCGCGCCGTGCAGCAGATGCTCATCAACCTGGTCTCCAACGCGATCAAGTTCACTCCCGACGGCGGCGACGTCGTCGTCGGCGCCAAGCGGATCGGTTCGCGCCTGCATTTCTGGGTCAGGGACACCGGCATCGGCATCGCCGAGGAGGATTTCGCCAATCTCGGCAAGCCCTTCATGCAGATCCAGAACGACTATACGCGCCGTTTCGAGGGGACTGGTCTTGGCCTTTCACTGGTCAAGGGCCTGGTGGCGCTGCACGAGGGCACGATGTCCATCGAAAGCATGCCAGGCGAGGGCACCACGGTGACCATCAGCCTGCCGGTGAACGGACCGAAGGGACATCAGGCGGAGAAAGCCGGCGTGCTGACCATGCCTGTGGCGATGGCGAAAGGGGACAGAGATGGCTCGCTCCGGAAAACCGGCTAAGGCGGTCAAGCGCCGCAGCAATGCCTTTCAGGACGGCGCTGTCGCCGTCGGCGGCATGATCTCGCGCAATCCTGTCCTGGTGGGCGGCTCGACGGCGTTCCTGGTGACGCTGTTCTATGTCTCCGCAAATGCCTTGTGGTACCAACCTTTCCCGCATGCCGGCGCATTTTTTGCGACCCGCAGCATTGCGGGCTTTCCGCACGCGACGCCCGACGAACCGGAGACGACATTCAACATCGTGCGGCCATCCGGCGCGCCGGCACCGATCAAGGGCGATCCGGTGGTCGAGCAGGTGCAAGGCATATTGAAGGATCTCGATTTCTATTCCGGGACGGTCGACGGCATTTCCGGACCCAACACCCGCAAGGCCATCCAGGACTATCAGCAGAAGGTCGGGCTCAGTGCGTCCGGCGAGATCGACGCGCTTCTGCTCGATCAACTGGGCGCGACGCCGAAGACAGCTTCCGTCGTGCCCAGGCCGCAGCCGCGCCCGGATATGCCGGCCGCCGTTCCGGTGTCTTTGCAGACAGGTTCGGGACAGACAAATTCCGGGCAGGCGGATGCCGCGACGCAAGCGCCCGATGCCCGCATCGTCAAGATCCAGGCCGGGCTCAAGGCGTTCGGCAATGACGACATGCAGCTGGATGGTGTCGTCGGCGCGCGCACGAAGGCGGCGATCAAGGAATTCCAGTCGCTGTTCGGGCTGCCGCAGACCGGCGAGCCCGATGAGATCGTCTACGTCAAGATGCGCGAGATCGGCCTGACCAACTGACGGCCGAAACGACGGCTCGCCGAGCGGCGGAAATATCGATAGAGAACCGGCAGTTTCGGGAGCTCTCTCATGCGCGTCACATCGGATCTGTGGGTTTCGGCCCTGTTGCGCCGGATTTTCGGCGCCGGTGGATTTGCCGCCGTGGTCAAGCGTGGCGCGACCGAGGCCGGCGCTGTGTTCGTGCTGGCGCGGGGCAGGCTGGGTGAGGTTGCCCTGTTCGGGCCGGCGCCGCAGACAAGCTATGATTCGGCCAAGCCCGACGACCGGTTTTTCACTCTGCTCGGAGCTGGTGACGATCCCGCGGTGCTCGAAGCCAGGCTGGAACGGGAGAAAAAATTCGATCCCGACATCTGGGTGGTCGAAATCGAGGCCGGTGCCGTGCCCGTCGAGGAGCTTATTTCCGTGAAGACGCCCTGAGGCCGGACGAAGCCGCCGCATCGTCGCTGTTCGAAGCGGTGCGTGTATCGCTGTTGGCAGGTGCTGCGCCGCGAACCACCCTTGAAAGGATTTCCGCTCTCCACGACCGCATCTTGTCCTGGGCCGCCTCGCGATGCAGCAGCCGGTAGCGGTCGAGGAAAGTCCGGATAGCCTGCGGGTGCGGGAACTGGCTGGGATAGACGGCAACCGTGACCAGGAAGGCCCTGTCTTCGCTGAGGTCGAGCGAGCGCAAGGCGACAAGCAGCGAGGCATAATTCTGGTTGGCGGTGAGCGATCGCGCGATCTCGAAATCGATGTCGAGTGCATCGGCGAGAGCGGTCTGGAAGAACGCGGCGTTTCCCGTCAGCGCTGTCTCGCGCAATTTCATATAGGTGTCGGCGCCCTTGAAAGGGTCGGCGGTCCTCGCTGTCTTCTCGTCGCCGGTGCGCATCATCGAGCGCAGCCTGCGCCGTGCATTCTCGGCCGCGATGCCGAGTGTCTGTTCCCGGGCTGGCTCGCCGGAGGCGGTATCCGCGCTCGCTGGCGCGATCTTGTCTGCCGCGGCGGCGTTCGCATCCGGGTCCGGCGCGCGCACCAGGGTTGGCCTCTCGAGGGCCCTGATCAGGTCAGCAATGGTCGAGTTCAAGCCCTTGCGGCGCGCGATGGCACGCGCATGCGGCAGGCCATGCCGCCCGATCAGGGCGATGAGATCGATGTCGCTGACGGCGCGTGAGCGGATGAGCAGCGGCGCGGCAATGTCGACCGGTTCCTCGCAAAGACGGCGCACCAGGGCGGCGGGTGCGTATTCGCATTCGGAAAGGGCGGCTGCCACGTAACGGCGGGATTCGACGGACACGTCATTGAACAGCGGCAG
>NZ_RZQE01000166.1:0-11485 GCF_004022955.1 Mesorhizobium sp. M7A.F.Ca.US.002.01.1.1
GCAGTAATCCTCGCAAGATTGCTGCCGAGCGATTCATCGTTTCAAGGAACCCCGAACCGCTCTATCCCTTTGTTTTAACGCAATTCCGGACGGAAAACCGCTTCACACTTTTCCTGGAATTGCTCTAGAAGAGATTCCATGACCTATTGCGTTGGCCTGAAGATCGATCGCGGGCTCGTGTTCATGTCCGACACGCGCACCAATGCAGGCATGGATTCCATCTCCACCTTTCGCAAGATGCATGTCTGGGAAGAGCCGGGCGAACGCGTCATCGTTTTGATGTCGGCGGGCAATCTGGCGACGACGCAGGCCGTGGTCAGCCTGCTTGACGAGCGCACCAAGGCAATCTCCGAAAGACATTCCACACTGCTCGAAACGCCGTCGATGTACCAAACGGTCCGCATTGTCGGCGACACGGTCAAGGAGGTCATCGCCAATTCGTCACCCGCTGGCGAGAAGGCGGATTCCTATTTCAATGCGTCCTTCATCCTCGGCGGTCAGATCAAGGGCAGCGAGCCGCGCCTGTTCATGATCTATCCCGAAGGCAATTTCATCGAATCGACCGATGACACGCCGTTCTTCCAGATAGGCGAGACCAAATACGGCAAGCCGATCATCATCCGCGCCTACGAAAAGACGATGAGCCTCGCCGAGACGGTGAAGCTGCTTTTGGTGTCGTTCGATTCGACGTTGAAGTCGAACCTGTCCGTCGGCTTGCCGCTCGACCTGCTCTTCCTGGAGAAGGACGCTTTCAAGGTCGGATTGAAGAAGCGGATCGGCCAGGACGACCAGTATTACCGCACGATCTCCGATGGCTGGTCGAATGCGCTGAAGACGGCTTTTGCCAGCCTGCCGGATTTCCCTGGCTGAGGCGTGCGGCATCTCTTGCTGGTTGCATATATTTCACGCGTTAATTAATAAGAGACCAACCGCGACGGATGGTAGCGATGGATCATGTCGGGAGGACAGGATGAACAATGATGATTTCCGGCAATGGTCGCGGCGCGCCGCCGACTGGGGCGCTGACTATCGCAACAATCTGCGCGACCGCCCCGTGCGGCCACTGGTAGAACCCGGCGCCGTTTCCAGAAGCATCGAGGTTTCGCCGCCCGAAGACGCCGAACCGATGGACCGGATCTTCGCCGATTTCGAAGAGAAGATCCTGCCGGGAATGACGCATTGGCAGCATCCGCGCTTCTTCGCCTATTTCCCGGCCAATGCGGCGCCGGTTTCGGTGGTGGCGGAATATCTTGTTTCGGCGATGGCCGCGCAATGCATGCTGTGGCAGACGTCGCCGGCGGCGACCGAACTCGAAACGCGCACCGTCGACTGGATGCGCCAGGCGCTCGGTCTGCCGGAAGGCTTCTCGGGCGTAATCCAGGATTCAGCCTCATCGGCGACGTTGGCCGCGGTGCTGACCATGCGCGAACGGGCACTCGACTGGCAAGGCAACAAACAGGGCCTGGCAGGGCAGGCGCGGCTGCGCATCTACTCCTCCGACCAGGTGCACACGTCGATCGACCGGGCGATCTGGGTGTCCGGCATCGGCGAGGACAATCTCGTGCGCATTCCCGTCAGCGGCCGCTTTCGCGCCATGGACACGGCCGCGCTCGAGGCGGCAATCGTCGCCGACCGGGAAGCCGGCATGCTGCCGGCGGGCATCATCGCTTGCGTCGGCGGCACCAGCACTGGCGGCACCGACGACATTGCTGCGGTTGCCGAGGTGGCACGGCGGCATGGGCTTTATCTCCATGTCGATGCCGCCTGGGCGGGATCGGCGATGATCTGTCCGGAATATCGGCATTTCTGGACAGGCGTCGAAGGCGCCGATTCGATCGTTTTCAATCCGCACAAATGGCTGGGCGCTCAGTTCGACTGCTCGATCCAGTTCCTGCGCGACCCTGAAAGCCATGTCAGGACGCTGGCCATCAAGCCGGATTATCTGAAGACGCACGGTCATGACGGCATCATCAACTATTCCGAATGGTCGGTACCGCTCGGGAGGCGATTTCGCGCGTTGAAATTATGGTTCCTGCTGCGCGCCCATGGCCTGGAACGCCTGCGCGCGATGATCCGCAATCATGTCGCGTGGAGCGAAGGGCTGGCGGCGCGGCTGGCAAGGGAGCCGGATTTCGAGATCGTCAGCGAACCGATGCTGTCGTTGTTCTCGTTCCGGCACAAGACCGCAACCGACGGGGACGAGCACAATCTGCGCCTTGTCAATGCGATCAACGACGATGGCCGCATCTACCTGACGCAGACGAAGGTTGATGGACTGATCGCAATCCGGTTCCAGGTCGGACAGTTCGAGGCGACCGCCGCCGATGTCGAAACGGCTTTTGTGGTGATTACTGAAATCGCACGTGGCCTGGGTCGCTGATTTCGTTAGCCGGCTTATGCCTTTTCATCGGTTTCGTTTTCGACTATAGACAAGAAAAACGAAAACGGGAGGTTGCCCATGTATCTGTCGCCGCGCCATGCCGAGATTATCCAGATGGCCAAGGATCACGGCCGCGTGCTGGTCGATGATCTGGCCAACCACTTCAATGTGACGCCGCAGACCATCCGCAAGGACCTCAACGATTTGTGCGATCAGCGGCTGCTCTCGCGCATCCATGGCGGCGCGCTGTACCCCTCCGGCATCGAGAACATGGAGTATGAGGCGAGACGCAAGATTGCCGCCGACGAGAAGGAGGCGATCGGCCGTGCGGCAGCCAGGCTGATCCCCGACAACGCCTCGCTGTTCATCAACATCGGCACCACGACCGAGTCGGTCAGCAAGGCGTTGCTCGATCACAGCGGTCTCATGGTCATCACCAATAACATCAATGTTGCCAATAGGATGCGGATATATCCGTCGATCGAAGTGGTGATCGCCGGTGGTGTCGTGCGCGGTTCCGATGGCGGTGTGGTCGGCGAGGCGGCGGTCGATTTCATCAGGCAGTTCAAGGTCGATTACGCGGTGATCGGCGCATCCGCCATCGACCATGACGGCGCCTTGCTCGACTTCGATTTTCGCGAGGTCAAGGTGGCGCAGGCGATCATCGCCAATGCAAGGCATGTCATCCTGGTTTCCGACCAGACCAAATTCGAGCGAACCGCACCGGTGCGCATCGGCCATCTGTCGCAGGTCAACACCTTCATCACCGACCGCTGCGATATCCCCTCGGTGCGCAAGATCTGCCAGGAGGCCGAGGTTCAGCTGATCGAGACGTCGCTCGCCTAGGCGGTTTTCAGCTGATATCACGCGCCCGTGATATTTCGTTTGACATTCGTTATCATTTCGAAATAATTCCGACACGGTTTCGTAAAAGCCCAAAAATGGTGCAATGCGAAATCGCTGGAGGAATTTGTGGACGCATCTCCGATCCGTGACATTTTCGTCATAGGCGGCGGCATCAATGGCTGCGGTATCGCCCGCGACGCCGTCGGGCGTGGCTTTTCCGTCTTTCTCGCCGAGATGAACGACCTCGCCAGCGGGACTTCCTCGGGCTCAACCAAATTGATCCATGGCGGCCTGCGCTACCTCGAATTCTACGAATTCCGCCTGGTGCGCGAAGCGCTGATGGAGCGCGAGGTTCTGTGGAAGAACGCGCCGCACATCATCTGGCCGATGCGCTTCGTGCTGCCCTATGCCAAGGGCCTGCGCCCGGCCTGGCTGATCAGGCTCGGTCTCTTCCTCTACGACCACATTGGCGGGCGCAAATTGCTGCCGGCGACCCGGACGCTGGACATGGCCAGGGATCCGGCCGGCAAGCCTTTGAAGCCGCTATTCAAGAAGGCCTTCGAATATTCGGATGGCTGGGTCAATGATGCGCGGCTGGTGGCGCTGAATGCACGTGATGCGGCCGACCGCGGCGCAACGGTCCGCACCCGCACGAAAGTGACCGGCGCGCGCCGCGAAAACGGCTTGTGGACGGTCCAGGTCGAGGATCTGCAGACCGGCGAGACCGAGGAGGTCAAGGCGCGCCTGCTGGTCAATGCCGCCGGCCCCTGGGTCGATCATGTGCTTTCCGGCGTCGTCGGCCTCAACGATGTGCACAATGTCCGCCTCGTGCAGGGCAGCCACATCGTCATCGCCAGGAAATTCGACGATCCGCGCGCCTATTTCTTCCAGAACAGGGATGGTCGCATCATCTTCGCTATTCCCTACGAGGAAGAGTTCACCCTGATCGGCACCACGGACCAGGATTATCCCGGCGATCCGCATGACGTGAGGATCAGCGACACCGAGATCGACTATCTCTGCGCCGCGGCAAGCGAATATTTCGCTGAAGCCGTCAAGCGTTCGGACATCGTCTGGACCTATTCCGCCGTCCGTCCGCTCTATGATGACGGAGCCTCCAAGGCGCAGGAAGCGACGCGCGACTATGTGCTCAAGGCCGATGGCGGCGATGGTGCCGCCCCGATCGTCAACGCCTTCGGCGGCAAGATCACCACCTATCGCCGGCTGTCGGAATCGATGCTGGAAAAGATCGAGGGTTTTCTGGGTAAACGCGGCAAGCCGTGGACGGCAAACGCGCCGTTGCCGGGCGGCGATTTCCCGGCCACCGGTTTCGATGCCGAAGTGGCGAAACTGAAGACCGCCTATCCGTTCCTCGACGCGCGCCTGGCTCGCCGGCTGACCCGGCTCTATGGCACCCGCGCAAGGATGCTGCTGGGGCTGGCCAAATCGAACGTCGATCTCGGCCGCAACTTCGGCGCCGATCTCTACGAGGCCGAGGTGCGCTATCTCGTTCAAAACGAATGGGCCGTCACATCGGAAGATGTATTGTGGCGCCGTACCAAGCGCGGTCTGCATCTCAGCCGCGAGCAGGTGGCGGCTCTCGATGAATTCATGCACGGCATAAGCCGGCGCCATGTCGCGGCTGCCGAATGAAGAGGGGTTTGAGCTGATGCGGAAGGCCTGGGAGGAGGCGTCATGCTGGAACTGAGAAACGTCACCAAGACGGTCGGTGCTGTCGCGCATATAAGCGATGTGTCGCTGACGCTCCAGCACGGCTCGCTCAATGTCCTGCTCGGACCGACGCTTTCGGGCAAGACCAGCCTGATGCGGCTGATGGCCGGCCTCGACGTGCCGACCTCCGGTTCGATCTGGTTCGACGGCCAGAATGTCACCGGCGTGCCGGTGCAGAAGCGCAAGATCGCCATGGTCTACCAGCAGTTCATCAACTATCCGGCGATGACCGTCTATGAGAACATCGCCTCGCCGCTCAGGGTGGCGGGAACCGATCAGGCGAAGATCGACAAGGAAGTGCGCCATGCCGCAGCACTTCTCAAGCTGACGCCCTATCTCGACCGCACGCCGCTGAGCCTGTCCGGTGGCCAGCAGCAGCGCACCGCACTGGCGCGCGCCATCGTCAAGAACGCCAGCCTGGTGCTGCTCGACGAACCGCTCGCCAATCTCGACTACAAATTGCGCGAGGAACTGCGCGCCGAATTGCCCAGGATCTTCGCCGCCGCCGGCACCATCTTCGTCTACGCCACGACCGAGCCGCACGAAGCGCTGCTGCTCGGCGGCAACACGGCGACGCTTTCCGAAGGGCGGATTACCCAGTTCGGACCGACCATCGACGTGTTCCGCAAACCGGTCGATCTGGTGACGGCCAAGACTTTCGCCGACCCGCCGCTCAACACCATCGTGCTGGCCAAGAAAGGTGGGGATTTCCTGCTCGAAGGTGGGGTCAAACTGCCGGTGCCCGCCGATCTCGCCGGCATTGCCGATGCCATGTACACGGTCGGTTTTCAGCCGCATCACCTGTCGCTCGATCGGCCCAATGCCGCCGCTGTGCCGGTGCGCGCCAAGGTGACGATCACCGAAATCACCGGCTCGGAAAGCTTCATCCATCTCGATTTCGCGGATGCACGCTGGGTGATGCTGAGCCACGGCATCCGCGACTTCGAACCCGACGCCGAGATCGAGGTGTTCATCGATCCGCGCCACATCATGGTCTTCGACGAGCACGGCCGTGCCGTGGCCGCGCCGAAGCTGGCGGCTTGAGGGGAAAGATATGGCACGCATAGACGTCAACCATGTCAGGCATTCCTATCTGCCGAACCCTCGGAAGGATGCCGATTTCGCGCTCAGGGAAGTGCACCACACCTTCGAGGACGGCGGCGCCTATGCGCTGCTCGGGCCATCGGGCTGCGGCAAGACCACGCTGCTCAACATCATTTCGGGATTGCTGCACCCGTCGCACGGTCAGTTGCTGTTCAACGGCAAGGACGTGACCAATTTGTCGACGCAGGAGCGCAATATCGCGCAGGTGTTCCAGTTCCCGGTCATCTACGACACCATGACCGTCTACGACAATCTGGCCTTCCCGCTGCGCAATCGCGGCGTGCCGGAAGCCGATGTCGACCGCAAGGTGCGCGAGACGCTGGAGATGATCGACCTGGCGTCCTGGGCGAAGAAGAAGGCGAGGGGCCTGACCGCCGACCAGAAGCAGAAGATCTCGCTCGGCCGCGGGCTGGTGCGCTCCGACGTCAACGCCATCCTGTTCGACGAGCCGCTGACCGTCATCGACCCGCATATGAAATGGGTGCTGCGCTCGCAGCTGAAGCAGCTGCACCGCCGCTTCGGCTACACCATGGTCTATGTGACCCACGACCAGACCGAGGCGCTGACCTTCGCCGACCAGGTCGTGGTCATGTATGACGGCGGCATCGTCCAGATCGGCACGCCGGCCGAACTGTTCGAACGGCCACGCCATACCTTTGTCGGTTATTTCATCGGCTCGCCCGGCATGAACGTCATGCCGGTGGCCATCGACGGCAAGACGGCGACGCTCGGCTCGCAGCGCATCGAACTGCCGGGCGCGCCAAAAGCGGGCAGCGGCGCCATCGAACTCGGCATCCGTCCCGAATATGTCCGGCTTGGCCGCGACGGCATGGCCGTGCAGGTGAGCAAGGTCGAGGATCTCGGCCGCCACAAGGTGGTCCGCGCCAAGCTCGAAGGCCGCGAGATTGCGGCCGTCATCGGCGAGGACGAGACCGTGCCGGCCGATCCGAAGGTGCGGTTCGAGCCGGCCGGCATCAACATCTATGCCGATTCCTGGCGCGTCGAGATGGGGGCATAGATGGAAAAGACCTGGAACAACAAGGCCTGGTTCCTGGTGCTGCCGGTGCTGGTGCTGGTGGCGTTCTCGGCGGTCATCCCGCTGATGACCGTCGTCAACTATTCGGTGCAGGACACGTTCGGCAACAACGTCTTCTTCTGGGCCGGCACCGAGTGGTTCGAGGAACTGCTGTCTTCCAGCCGCTTCTGGGAAGCGATGGTCCGCAACCTGATCTTCTCCTTCATCATCCTGGCGATCGAAGTGCCGCTCGGCATCTTCATCGCGCTCAACATGCCGAAAAAGGGCTGGGGCGTGCCGGTCTGCCTGGTGCTCATGGCGCTGCCGCTGCTGATTCCGTGGAACGTCGTCGGCACCATCTGGCAGGTCTTCGGCCGCAACGACATCGGCCTGCTCGGCTACTACGTCAACGCGCTCGGCATCGACTACAACTATGTGCAGGACCCGTTCGATGCCTGGGTCACCGTCATCATCATGGATGTCTGGCACTGGACCAGCCTCGTCGTGCTGCTCTGCTATGCCGGCCTGGTCTCCATTCCGGATGCCTTCTATCAGGCGGCCAAGATCGATGGCGCCTCGCGCTGGGCGGTGTTCCGCTACATCCAGCTGCCGAAGATGAACAGGGTGCTGCTGATCGCCGTGCTGCTTCGCTTCATGGACTCATTCATGATCTATACCGAACCCTTCGTGGTGACCGGCGGCGGTCCCGGCAACTCGACGACATTCCTGTCGATCGACCTCGTCAAGACCGCGCTCGGCCAGTTCGACCTCGGTCCGGCCGCAGCCATGTCGCTGGTCTACTTCCTCATCGTCCTTCTGCTGTCATGGGTCTTCTACACCGTGATGACCAACTACGACGCGGAGCGCTGAGATGACCGGCGCCAACGAAAGAGCCGATAGAGTGAGCGAGACCACAGCAGCGGGCAAACTGGCGAGCACACTGTCGCAGGATCAGGTCGCCCGGCTGATGCGCAAACGCGGCGAGGAATCGCGCTGGTGGTGGATCGTGCCGACGATCTACATCGTCGTGCTTTTGCTGCCGATCTACTGGCTCATCAACATGAGCTTCAAGACCAATGCCGAGATCGTCTCCTCGCTGACACTCTATCCGCACCAGCCGACGCTCGCCAACTACGTCACCATCTTCACCGACGCCTCCTGGTACTCGGGCTACATCAACTCGATCACCTATGTGGTGATGAATATGGTGATTTCGGTGGCTGCCGCGCTGCCGGCAGCCTACGCCTTCTCGCGCTACCGCTTCCTCGGCGACAAGCACCTGTTCTTCTGGCTGCTGACCAACCGCATGGCGCCGCCGGCGGTGTTCGCGCTGCCGTTCTTCCAGCTCTATTCGGCCTTCGGCCTGATCGACACGCACATTGCGGTGGCGCTGGCGCACTGCCTGTTCAACGTGCCGCTGGCGGTGGGGATCCTCGAAGGCTTCATGTCGGGTGTGCCGAAGGAAATCGACGAAACCGCCTATATCGACGGCTATTCGTTCCCGCGCTTCTTCGTCAGGATCTTCATGCCCCTGATCGCCAGCGGCATCGGCGTGGCCTGCTTCTTCTGCTTCATGTTCTCGTGGGTGGAACTGCTTATCGCCCGTACGCTGACCACCACCGACGCCAAGCCGATCGCCGCCACCATGACCCGCACGGTTTCGGCCGCTGGCATGGACTGGGGCCTGCTCGCCGCCGCCGGCGTGCTCACGTTGATCCCCGGCGCGCTCGTCATTTGGTTTGTGCGCAATTATATCGCCAAGGGCTTCGCCCTGGGGAGGGTTTGACGATGAATTTCGACCTCACCTGGATGGCGTGGACGTGGCCGACGGCGGCCTTTTTCGGGACCATCCTTCTGCTGCTTTGCGGCATGGCGGCGTGGGAATACGCCTCGCCGGGCGGCAATCCGCGCGTCGGCGTGCTGCGCTTCGAGACAACGCGCGGCGACCGTCTTTTCCTGTCGCTGCTTGGCAGCGCCTTTATCCATCTCGCTTGGTTGGGTCTTGTCGGATCCAACCTGTGGTGGGCTCTCGCTCTCTCCGTGGTCTACGCCATTGGCGTGTTCCGCTACGTATAGAGGGGGAAACTGTTGGAGCGACCGCGTGCCGGCGGCCGCTCCAGATCGCACTTGAACCTTAAAACTGTGGAGGAAACACATGCGAAGGCAATTTTTAACATCAACGACGGCCCTTGTCCTGTTGCTGGGCGTGGGCAATGCCTATGCCGGGATGGACGAGGCAAAGGCTTTCCTGGACAAGGAAATCGGCCCGCTCTCGACGCTCGACCGCGCTGGCCAGGAAGCCGAAATGCAGTGGTTCATCGATGCCGCAAAGCCTTTCGCCGGCATGGACATCAAGGTCGTTTCGGAAACCATCGCCACGCACCAGTATGAATCGCAGGTGCTGGCGCCGGCCTTTACCGCCATCACCGGTATCAAGATCACGCATGACGTCATCCAGGAAGGCGACGTCGTCGAGAAGATCCAGACCCAGATGCAGACGGGCCAGAACCTTTATGACGGCTGGGTCAACGATTCCGACCTGATCGGCACCCACTGGCGCTACCAGCAGGTGCGCAATTTGACCGACTGGATGGCGGGCGAGGGCAAGGATGTCACCAACCCGAACCTCGACCTGAAGGATTTTATCGGCACCTCGTTCACGACCGCTCCGGACAAGAAGCTCTACCAGCTTCCCGACCAGCAGTTCGCGAACCTCTACTGGTTCCGTTACGACTGGTTCAACGACGAGAAGAACAAGGCGGACTTCAAGGCCAAGTACGGCTACGACCTTGGCGTTCCCGTCAACTGGTCTGCCTATGAGGACATCGCCGAGTTCTTCACCGGCCGCGAGATCGACGGCAAGAAGGTCTATGGCCACATGGACTACGGCAAGAAGGACCCGTCGCTCGGCTGGCGGTTCACCGACGCCTGGCTGTCGATGGCCGGCAATGGCGACAAGGGCCTGCCGAACGGTCTGCCGGTCGATGAGTGGGGCATCAAGGTCGACGAGAATTCGCGTCCGGTCGGCTCCTGCACGGCGCGCGGCGGCGACACCAATGGCCCGGCCGCCGTCTACTCGATCCAGAAATACCTCGACTGGCTGAAGGCCTACGCTCCGGCGGAAGCCCAGGGCATGACCTTCTCCGAATCCGGCCCGGTTCCGGCGCAGGGCGCGGTTGCCCAGCAGATCTTCTGGTACACCGCCTTCACCGCTTCGATGGTCGATGCCGGCGCCAAGGCGGTGCTGAACGACGACGGTACGCCGAAGTGGCGCATGGCGCCGTCGCCGCATGGCGTCTACTGGAAGGACGGCATGAAGCTCGGCTATCAGGACGTCGGCTCCTGGACGCTGATGAAGTCGACCCCGACCGACCGCGCCAAGGCCGCCTGGCTCTACGCGCAGTTCGTCACCTCGAAGACTGTCGACGTGAAGAAAAGCCATGTCGGCCTGACCTTCATCCGCGAGAGCACGATCCACGACAAGAGCTTCACCGAGCGGGCTCCGAAGCTCGGCGGCCTGATCGAGTTCTACCGTTCGCCGGCCCGCGTCCAGTGGTCGCCGACCGGCACCAACGTGCCTGATTATCCAAAGCTGGCACAGCTCTGGTGGCAGGCGATCGGCGATGCGTCGTCGGGTGCCAAGACGGCGCAGGAAGCGATGGACTCGCTCTGCGGCGAGCAGGAGAAGGTCATGAGCCGCATCGAGAAATCGGGCGTCCAGGGCGATATCGGCCCGAAGATGGCCGAAGAGCATGACCTCGCCTACTGGAACGCCGACGCGGTCAAGAAAGGCAATCTCGCTCCTCAGCTGAAGATCGAGAACGAGAAGGAAAAGCCGATCACCATCAACTACGACGAACTGGTGAAGAGCTGGCAGAAGTAACCTTGGTGCCGGCGTTCGCGCCTGCATCATGAGAATAAGGGGAGGCGGCATCTTGCCGTCTCCCCTGTTTGTGTAAAAAATAAGCGGGGAGGCAGAATGACCGGATACATCCTTGCCATCGACCAGGGCACGACTTCGACCCGGGCGATCCTGTTCGACGGCCAGATGAAGCTCGTCGGCAGCGGACAGAAGGAGTTCACCCAGCATTACCCGGCCTCCGGCTGGGTCGAGCACGATCCCGAGGATATCTGGGCGAGCGTGGTGTCGACCGTGAAGGCGGCGCTGAAAAAGGCCGGCCGGGATGCATCCGACGTGGCCGCGATCGGCATCACCAACCAGCGCGAAACCGTCGTTATCTGGGACAGGGCGACCGGCAAACCGATCCACAACGCCATCGTCTGGCAGGACCGGCGCACCGCGCCGCTGTGCCAGAAACTCAAGAAGCAGGGGCTGGAGAAGACATTCACCAAAAAGACCGGCCTGCTGCTCGATCCGTATTTTTCCGGCACCAAGATCTCCTGGATGC
>NZ_RZQE01000167.1:0-11458 GCF_004022955.1 Mesorhizobium sp. M7A.F.Ca.US.002.01.1.1
ATCATCAAATATGTCGACCAGATCGCTCTCTTGCGGAAATTGCCCCGTCTTCACCTTGCAGGCTATCAATCCGCGACTTTTCTCCATCACGGTATTTTCCGGATAAACATTGGCGCTTGCTCCGTAACAGAAGGGTAGCAGGCCATCGACTTCGAGTGCCTGACGGATTTGGAACAGAGCCTCGAAAAAGTCTTCCTCTTCTGCCTCGATCACCTTGTCCCGATAACTGCATTTCAGATTGCAGGCAGCGCCGTTCACGTGCAGCGTGAACACGGCTTGCTCGTCGTCACCAACGGAACCTGCTCCGATCAGAAAAACAGTACGCTGATGGTCCATCTCATCCCCCTCGCCATGTGACGGGATGGTAGTACGACAACGGCCGCTTTCCAGCATGGCAGGGATTGGGACGCGGCCGCACTCCCTGCCGTCGTCATCCGCTGGCCGGGCGTCCCGCCGCAAAGGCAAGGTCCCGCCGAATGACATCCCGCTTGTCTTGCGACAGACCGGCAAGCAGCTTTTCATCGAGGCAGCCTGCTCGGATGAGATGAGTGAAGACATAAAGGAGCTGCGAATAGCGGTAGTCGAACGTCCGGTCGATATCCCGCCGCTGTTCACGCAAATAGGCTTCCAGCTCCCACATCTGGGAGGGAACCGTCACCGCACTGGCCTTGCTCTTGAATTCGGCCATCGTCTTTGCGAGGGCCGCCTCAAGAGCCTTATCGAAGGCGTGGCGGGCGAGCTTCTTTTCGGAAGCGGACCAACTGGAATCGTTCATTGGATATCTCCGTAGATTTCCTGTGAATTCCATCAGATTTTCACGAACTTCGCCTGCTTCTACCCCCGCGCCGCCCAAAGCAAACCCCGCTCCACCATCAGCGCCATTTCCGGCACCGCGAACTCATCCGCCGTGTGACCAAGGGAACTGTAGAAAACCTTCCCCGCCCCATAGCGCCGTTTCCAGACGACCGGCATGACAACGCCGCCTATCCCCGGAAAATGCGCGTCGGTGAAGGTGGTGGTCGCCAGCACCTCATTGCTTGGGTCGACATGCATGTAATATTGCTCCGATCGGTAGGCGAAATCGCTGATGCCTTTTGTGATCGGATCGTCCGGCCGGGTGATCGCGACAGTGTAGTCGATGATGTTGCCGGGATGCGCCACCCATTGGCCGCCGGTCATGAACTGATAGTCAGGCTCATTGCGGAAACTGTCGCCCATCGTGCCGTGGAAACCGCCGAGCCCGCTTCCCCCGCGAACCGCAAGCGTCAGGTTCTGCAACTCGGCCTTTTCGATCATCGACATCGTGATGACAGGCACGATGAGATCGAAGGAAGCAAGCTCCGGACCGGCGAACATCGCCGTGCCCTCACCCAGCGTGACGTCGAAGCCGTTTCGCTCAAGCAAGGTGCGAACGATCTTCGCGCTCTGCTCCGGCGTATGGCCCTCCCAGCCGCCCCAGGCGATCAAGGCCTTCTTTGGCACTGTGTACCTCCCTGGAAAACTCGGCCCTGATCGATCCGGCGTCAGCGCCAGCCCAGCGCTGGAGCGACATGGGTCAGGATCGCCTCGATGACATGCGCATTGTAGTCGACGCCGAGCTGGTTCGGAACGGTGAGCAGCAGCGTATCGGCTTCGGCGATCGCCTCGTCCTGCGCCAATTCCTTGATCAGCACATCCGGCTCGGCCGCGTAGCTGCGCCCGAAGATCGCTTTGGTGTTCTCCTCGATGAAGCCGATCTGGTCGCGGCTCTCATTGCCGCGGCCGAAATAAGCACGGTCGCGATCGTCGACCAGCGCGAAGATGCTGCGGCTGACCGAGACGCGCGGCTCGCGCTTGTGGCCGGCTGCCTTCCAGGCCTCGCGATAGATGCGGACCTGCTCGGCCTGCTGGATGTGGAACGGCTTGCCGCTCTCGTCGAATTTGAGCGTCGAGCTCTGCAGGTTCATGCCGAGCTTGGCTGCCCATTCCGACGTGGCGTTGGTAGCCGCACCCCACCAGATCCGCTCGCGCAGACCCTCCGAATGCGGCTCGAGGCGCAAGAGGCCGGGCGGATTGGGGAACATCGGCCGCGGATTGGGTTGGGCGAACCCCTCGCCCCGCAGCGTCTCGAGGAAGACCTCGGCATGATGCCGCGCCATGTCGGCGTCGCTTTTGCCTTCCGGCGGCGCGTAACCGAAATGGCGCCAGCCATCGATCACCTGCTCGGGCGAGCCACGGCTGATGCCGAGCTGCAGGCGCCCGCCGGCGATGATGTCGGCAGCACCGGCATCCTCGGCCATGTAGAGCGGATTCTCGTAGCGCATGTCGATGACCGCGGTGCCGATCTCGATACGGCTGGTCCTGGCGCCGACCGCCGCCAGCAGCGGGAACGGCGACGCGAGCTGGCGGGCGAAGTGATGCACGCGAAAATACGCGCCGTCCGCGCCCAGCTGCTCGGCGGCGACAGCCAGCTCTATGGATTGCAAAAGCGCGTCCGAAGCCGAGCGCACTTGCGATTGCGACGAGGGCGTCCAGTGCCCGAACGACAGGAAACCGATTTTCTTCATAGTCATGCGATATAAGGATGCGCGTCAGGCTTCAATGCAAAAGAGATTTTTTGGCGCCCGGATCAAGGCTCATGCATCGCTATTCTCGAAGGCGCCAATGCCTTGTGCGATCAGGTTGGTCGCCATCACCAGCGAGACGATTGCCCCAGAATTGAAGACGACGACCCACCATTTTCCGCCGGTCAGGAAGCCATAGCCGTCGGCGACGGCCAGTCCCCAGTCGGCCGATGGCGGCTGGATGCCGAGGCCGAGAAAGCTCAGCGTCGCGATCGAGAAGAACGCGTAGCCCAGCCTTGTGACGAGCTCGATGAGGATCGTTTCCCTGATGTTGGGCAGTATCTCCAGGAACATGATGGCGAGCGCGCCCTCGCCGCCGAGGCGCGCGGCGCTGACATAGTCGCGCTGCTTCTGCTCACGCACGGCGGCGCGAACGGTGCGCGCCACCAGCGGCGCGTAGGCGATGCCGATCACCAGGATGACGGTCAGGTTCGACGGGCCGATCGCCACCAGCGTCATGGTGACGAGAACGATGAACGGAAACGCCATCAGCGTATCGAGCAGCCGCGCGCCGATGGCATCAGTGAGGCCCTCGAAATAGCCGAGCACCAGGCCGATGATGCTGCCGGCGGCAACCCCGGCCAGCGTCGCCAGCGGCGCAACCAGCAGGATGTCGCGCGAACCGACGATGATGCGGGACAGCACATCGCGGCCGAGCTGATCGGTCCCGAACCAGTGCAGCGCATCGGGCGGCGTCAGCGTCGCCAGGAAATCCTCGGCATAGGGATCGTAGGGAACGAAGAGGTTGCCTGCTATGGCGCAAGCGACCCAGAACAAAAGCAGCAGCAATCCGACCACGACCGACGGCGGCAATCCGGCGAAAGCACTGCGAATCCGGCGCATTGTCGAAAAGCCCGCCACGGCGAGCTGCGGTGCGGGAAACTCGGCCAGATCCGTCATGGCGAGGTCCGGCGGCGTTGCCGCGGATCGAGCAGCGCCAGCAAGAGGTCGCCGGCCGCCGCCGACAGCACGAAGATGGCCGCCATCACCAATACGCCTGCCTCCAGCATCGGGAAATCACGGGCCTTGGCCGCGTTCAGGACCAGATTGCCAAGTCCCTGGATGCCGAACAACGCCTCGATCACCACCAGCCCACCCAGCATGTATCCGGTCTGCGTCGCCAGCACCGCGACGGTCGGCGTCAGCGCATTGCGCAGCACGTGCCGAAAGATGATCTCGCGCCGCTCGAGCCCTTTCAGGACGGCGGTGCGCGTGTAATCGGCGGCGATCGCCTCGATCACGCCCGCTCGCGTCATCCGGGCGATATAGCCGGAAAGGTTCAGCACCAGCGGCAGCGCCGGCAGGATCAGATAATAGCCATGCGTCCAGAAGCCCGCGCCATCGGGCGCAACTCCGGAGATCGGGAACCAGTTCAGCCACAGGCCGAAAACGATGAGCAGCATCAGGCCGGAAACGAAATCAGGCACAATGCCGAAGGAGACGCCCGCCATCACGATCAGCCGGTCGATGAGGCGGCCCGCATTGAGACCGGCGATGACGCCGGCACCAACGCCGAGCGGAACGAGGAAGAGCAAAATAATCCCGGCAAGCGCCGCGGAGCGCTTGAGGCTTTCCAGCACGAAGGGCGCCACCGGCCCGCGCATCGACAGCGAGGTGCCGAAGTCACCGGTGACCGCTTTGCTGAACCAGAGCCAATACTGGACGAGAACCGGCTGGTCGGCGCCTAGCCGCTTGTTCAGTTCCGCCACCGCTTGCGCGTCGGCAAAAGGCCCGAGCATGACACGGCCCACATCGCCGGGCAGGACCTGCCCGGCGAAGAACACCAGAATGCTGACCAGCCACAGGGTGAGGACAAGTGTGCCCACACGCGCTGACAGAATGCGACCGGTCAGCATGTCGCGATCATGCCTGGACGAAGGAAACGCGGTCGAGCAGGAGATGCGAAATCGCGGTGAAGCGTACGCCCTCGACCTTGGAGCTGACGATGCGGCTGTATTGCGAGAAGTAGCTGATGATCGCCGGCGTCTCGTCGAGCAGCAAGGTCTGGATCTTGCGGGCAACAAGGCGCTGTGCCTGCAGGTCGCGCGCCTTCGAGTAGTCAAGCAGCAGCGCGTCATAGGCCGGGTTGTTGAAATGTGCCGCGTTCCAAGCTCCCGAACTCTTTAGCGTGGCGTTGAGGAAGATGTCGGGCGTGCCGCGGTGGCCATAGTCGGTGATGCCGAGCACCGAATCCAGCCATGGCGAACTGCCGAACGTCGCCGAGCCGTAATAGGCGTCCTGCGGCAGGACATTGAGCTTGACGTCGATGCCGGCCTTCTTGGCGAAGTTCTGGATGATGACCGCATAGTCGGGAATGTCATAGGCGCGTTCGGTGGTCAGCGTCACCTCGAAGCCGTTGGGCACGCCCGCCTCGCCAAGCAGCCGCTTGGCCTCGGCAATGTCCTGCTTGCGCTGCGGCACCGATGGATCGGCCGAGGGGAAGATCGGCGCGAACGGCGTGTCGTTGCCGACGATGGCGCGGCCCTTGAGCAGGCCCTTGACCACAGCCTCTCGGTCGATCGTGAGCGCCAGCGCGCGGCGGATGCGCTTGTCGGTAAACGGCGCCTGGTCGGTCCTGAGATGCACCTGGTCGTGCGAGCTCGCCTGCACGCTCAGCAGCTTGAAGTTGGGATTGCCCTCGATCGCCAGCTCCAGCCGCGTCGTGCTTGGGATCACGTCGAGCTGGCCGGCCTGCAAAGCCAGCACCTGTGCCTGCTCGTCGTCGAAGAACTTGATCTCGATCCGGTCGGGCAGCGCCTTGTCGCCCCAGTAATTCTCATTGCGCACGAAGCTGGCGCCTTGCTTGGGACGGAAGGATTCGAGCTTGAACGGGCCGGTGCCGTTGAAAGTCTTCTCGAAATCACCGGCATAGTCGGCAGGCAGGATGACGGCATTGTAGACGTCGGAGGAGACATAGAACGGGAAGTTGCTGTTCGGACCGTCGAGATCGAAGGCGACGGTTTCGTCGTCGACCAGCTTGGCGCCGCCCTTGGACAGGATGCCCTTGTAGGCGGACAACGCCGACGAGCCGCTGGCCGGATCGACCAGCCGCTCGAAGCTCGCCACAACGTCTTTGGCGGTGACCGCGCGGCCATCGTGGAATTTTACCCCTTGCCGCAATTTGAAGGTCCAGCGGCTGGCCGTCTCGTTGGCCTCCCAGGACAGAGCCAGCTTCGGCTGCAGACCATCCTTCGGATCGTCGAGGATCAGATACTCGCCGACCTGGCTGATCACCCCGATGCTGGCCGGATCGGTGACCGAAACCGGATCGATCGCCTTGGTCGGCTGGCCGAGCCCGACGCGAACCGTGCCGCCGCCGGCAGCCGCGGCGCGCGCGCCTCCCAACCCCTGCGAGGCGGCAAAGCCGGTCAGGCCGAGCAGTGCGGCATATCTGAGGAGATCGCGGCGCTTGAGAAAGCCGCCCTGATGTTCGTCGACGGCGACATTCCAGATGTCCCCCGACAGATTGCGAACTGCGTCGATATCTCTGCGTCTGGTCATTTTGAAACCCTGCTTTGAAATGAAGATTGAAAATCTATGCGACGGGCTCGCCGTCGAGATGGATGCGGTCGACGGCCTGCGGATAGAAGGCGATGAGGCCCTTGATCTTCGGCATTTCCTCAATGGGATCCCGGTAGCTCCAGGCGATATCAGGGCGCACCGAACCGTCGCTCAGCAGGCCGGACCAGTAAGAGGCGATGCCCTTGTAGGGACATCGCGTCGTGGTGACGGACGCCGTCAGCCGCTCCAGCCGGATGTCTTCCGCGGGCAGATAAAAACGCGTCGGCAGATGCGTCTCGAACAGCAGCACCGGGCGGTGGCTGTCGGCGATCGGCTCGCCGTCGAACCAGATCTGCAAATGGCTCGAGCTTTGCAGAACATCGATGCGTGCATAGGGATCGCGGGCGTGGACGAAGACTTCCTCTTCCTCCTCGAACCACTGGTCGACGGCCTTCCAGGTGAATGCAATGCGGCCGGCCAGCGGCGCCAGGTTTTCATCCGGCGGCGACACGAACGACCACGCCGCGTTGGCGCTGCGCCTGTCGCCGCTGTCGATATCCCAATAGGCGGTCTCGCCACCGACCGGATGCGGCTCGCGATGCAGCGAAGGTTTCAGCACCGATGGGTCGACCGCTGACGGCGGGAAGAAATAGATCGGCAGGAAATGGTTGGAGCGCAGCACCAGCACGTTGCGGCTGTCGGCGATGGTGCGGCCGCCGAATTTGACGCGCACACGCTTGGGGCTGTGCAGGACATTGACGAGCTGCGGCGCGGTCGCTTCGCGTGGCTGCAATCTTGGTGCGACGGTCATGATCGTTCTTCCGGTCAGGACACGGCACGCGCATTGTCGCGCTGCTCGGCGAAGCGGTTGGCGGGCCGCGCCAGGCCGAAACGGTCGCGCAGCGTTCCCGGCCCGTATTCGGTCGGGAAGACGCCGCGCCGCTGCAGCTCCGGCACCACCTGTTCGGCAAAATTCACCCAGTCTTCTGGCAGCAGCGGGAACATCAGGTTGAAGCCGTCAGCGGCACCCGAAACGAACCAGTCCTGCAACTGGTCCGCGATCTGTACCGGCGTGCCGGCAACCGTCGGCACCGAACCGCTGTTGGCGAGCTTGCGCGCGATCTCGCGCAGGCTGAGATTCTGCTTCGCCCACTGCTTGACCCGGTTGAGCGATGTGCGCCCGCCATTGAACGTGCTTTCGTCCGGCAGCGGCGGCAGCGGCCCGTCCGGCGGCAACAGCGACAGGTCCAACCCGCTCCAGCTCGACAGAAGGTCGATGCCGACCTGATCCGGCAGCAAGGTCTGCAGGTATTCTTGCTTTTCCCGGCCTTCCGCTTCGGAGGCGGCGACGATCGGCAGGATGCCGGGCAGGATCTTGAAGCTCTCCGGCCGCCTGCCGTGGCGGGCCAGCCGCTCGTTGATATCCTGACGGTATTTGATGCCATCCTCCTTGGTGCTGTAGATGGCGAAGTGCGCATCGGCCTGGGCGGTGGCGAAGTTCTTGCCATCTTCGGACGAGCCGGCCTGGACGATTAGCGGATGGCCTTGCGGCGGCCGCGAGACATTGAGCGGCCCACGCACCTTGAAGTGCTTGCCCTTGTGATCGATGGGATGGACCTTGTCGGGGTCGGCGAAATGGCCTGACGCCTTGTCGATCAGCAGCGCCTCGTCTTCCCAGCTGTCCCACAGCGCCTTGACGATATCGAGGAATTCGGCCGCGCGTTCATAGCGGAAAGCATGTTCGATATTGCCGTCTCGGCCGAAATTGCGCGCCTCCTCATCCATGGCCGAGGTGACGACGTTCCACGACGCCCTGCCCTTGCTGATATGGTCGAGCGAGGCGAACATGCGCGCCACATTGTACGGCTCGCTGTAGGAACTCGACGCCGTGGTGATCAGGCCGATATGCTTGGTCACGCTAGCCAGCGCCGATAGCAGCGTCAGCGGTTCGAGGCGGGCATTGGCGTAATGGGCGACGCCGCTCTTGACTGAATCCCAGATCGACACGTGGTCGGCGACGAAGATGGTGTCGATCCTGGCGCGTTCGGCCGCCTGCACGAGATCGCGGTAGAATTCGAAATCCAGTACCTCCCGCCCCGGCGCCCTCGGGTGGCGCCACGACATCCGATGATCGCCCTGCGGGTTGAAGAAGAATGCGCTGAGGATCATGTGGTCTCGAGCCATGCCGGGCCTCCTTCCAGATCTGCTCCGGAGACCGTCGCGCTGCCTCGGCAGACGGCGACAATCTCTGCTGATGCGAGAAAGGTAGATTGCGCTCCGGCTTAATTCGAGTAATTTTATAAAGATAATGTATTGCGAAAGCGGAAGCGATTGCCCTCGTTGGCGGCGCTGGAAGAAAGTGGTTTCAAGTCCCCATGTCCTCCTCGGTTCTGAACGTAGACCAGCTGTCCGTGGCCTATGACGGGCGCAAGGGATCGCATCCCGCCGTCAGCGGCGTGTCACTGCACATCGGCGAAGGCGAAGCGCTCGGCCTGGTTGGCGAGTCGGGATCGGGCAAAAGCTCGGTGGCGCTCGCCATATTGCGCTATCTGCCGAAAAACGCCCGCATCGCTGCGTCGGCGCTGGAATTCCAGGGCCGCGAAATCCGCGACCTTTCCGCCGAGCAGCTGCGCCGGCTCAGGGGAAATCATATCGCCGCCGTCTACCAGCATCCCGGTGCTGCCCTCAATCCAAGCATGACGATCGGCCGCCAGATCACCGAGACGGTCATGCGGCATCGCCCGGTTCGCCTCGAAGAGGCGCGCGGGCGCGCCGCCGAACTGCTCGGCCGCGTCCGGGTCAGCCATCCGGAGCGGGTGCTGGATCTCTATCCGCACGAACTCTCCGGCGGCATGCAGCAGCGCGCCAACATCGCCATTGCCATTGCGCTCGACCCATCGCTGCTGGTGCTGGATGAGCCGACGACGGCGCTCGACGCCAGCGTCCAGTCCGAGATCATCGCCATCCTCTCCGACTTACGCAAGGATCACAAAACCAGCATCCTGCTGATCAGCCACGACATCAATATGATCCGCCGCTCCTGCGACCGGGTGGCGGTGATGCAGGCGGGAACCGTGGTCGAAAGCGGCGTTGCGAGCGATGTCTTCGACAACCCCTCTCACGCCTACACCAAGGCGCTCATCGCCTCGATCCCGGCGCTCAACTACACCAAGCGGGACGGAAGACTGGCGGAGACGGACGGCGTGCCAGCGCACCCAATAGTCCAAGGCGAAGACGCCGGCCTGCCAAAAGAACGCCGCATCGCGATCGCCTGCAAAGGCATCAGTCATGCCTTCGGCAGCCAGCCAGTGCTGCACCACGTCGATCTCGACATCGGCCAGGGCGAGACCTTCGGGCTGATCGGCGAGTCCGGTTCTGGCAAGTCGACCCTGGCACGGATCGTCACCGGTCTGCAGACGCCAAGCGCCGGATCGGTCGAACTGTTCGGCAGGACGGTCGCGCCGCGCGTCGAGAAGAGAAACCTTGCCGAACGCCGCGACGTGCAGATGGTCTTCCAGTCGCCGGATCGCACGCTCAATCCGCGCCAGCGGATCGGCACGATCCTCGGCCGCCCGCTGCGCAGGCTCGCCGGCCTGCGCCGCAGCGAGGTGAGAGCCCGCGTCGGCGACCTGCTGCAATCGGTTCGCCTCGCCGGCGCCACGGCCGAGCAGAAATCGCGTTCGCTGTCCGGTGGCCAGCGGCAGCGGGCGGCAATCGCGCGCGCCTTCGCCGGCGTGCCGAAGGTCGTCGTGCTCGATGAACCGACTTCCGCGCTCGACGTCTCCGTCCAGGCGACCGTTCTCAACCTGCTCAACGACCTGCAGCGCGACAAGGACACGACCTATCTGTTCATCAGCCACGACCTCAGGGTGGTGCGCTACATGGCCGACAGGATCGGCGTGCTCTATCGCGGACGCCTGGTCGAAACCGGCTCCTCCGACCAGATTTTTCGCGGCCCCAACCACCCCTATACGGCCCTGCTTTTGGCTGCGTCCTCCGACGAAGCTGCGCCGAGACTATCCGCTCCAATCGAGATCGAGTCGGCCGGCGTCCCGAATACGGGGTGCTCCTTCGCCGACCGCTGCCCGCTGGTCCTGCTCGACTGCCGAAAGACGGAGCCGCCGGCCCGAGAGACCGCGGCAGGGCATCTGATCGCCTGCTGGCGGCACGGCAAGGGTGTCTGAGCGCCCGAAGGTCCGCAGCAGTGGCAGGGTTTTAGCGGCAAGCAGATCGTCGATGTCTGGAACCTCTCCGACGGCTGCTGCGGAGTTCCTGCCGCCGTGGTTGGGCCGCTTCCTCGCATACAAGTACATTCATTTGTGCTAATATATAACTGTCATGCACATTCGTTTCGTGACGAAGACGTGCGAGGATGCAATGAAAACCATGAATCGCAGGTCTGCAATTGCTCTCGGTGTGATGGCTGTCGCGATAACGCCTCTGTTCACCCTGGCGGCATCAGCGAAGAAATACGGCCCGAAGGAAGGCAAGGAGATTGCGCCCGGTGTCAGGGTGGTTGAGGTCAGCACCGGCAACTCCGACATTCCCGCCTACAAGAGCATCGCAATTGTCGACGTGGTATTTCAGCCCGGCGCACACGCGCCTCAGATGGTGATGGACAACGATATGATCTGCACCATTGCTTCAGGTGCGTTCACGATCAAGAAGGCCGACAAGGAATTCAAGCTCAAGACGGGTGACATGTACACCTGCGCCAAAGGCAAGACCGACGAGGCGACAAATACAAGCAAGGAGGTCGGCGTGCATCGGATCGCCGTCCTGATACCTGCCTAGCAAACCGGATTCCGGCCGGATGGAAGGTCGCATGCCGTCCGGCCGGCGCTTGCGTACACTAGGTGCTGGCCTCGTCCGGCCAACGCCCTTCGGCAAGATCGGCAGGATTCCGCCGCTGGTGCCAGCCAGGTCACAGCCGCATGTTCGCTTTCCTTCAGGCACAGTGCGATGCCGGCATTGGCTCTTGAAGGGCCAAGCCAGACCCGCGTAACATAGCGCCAAGTCAACCGCTCACATTGAGTCTGCTTTATTAGTCCGGGCTAACGTCCGGATTGGTTTGGATATTTTCCTTGAACACGCAAGCAACCAGCAGCGCATCGGAGCGCGGCAAATCGTTTGCCCATGTGGCGGAAGCCTCCTGGGGCAAGGGCCTTAGCACCTTGCTCCGCATCGTGCGCATGACGCTGCGCCATCCCTGGCAGGTCGCCATCACCATCGTCTCGACCTTCATCGCCGCGACGCTGCAGCTTTTCATTCCACGCCTGCTGGGACGCGCCATCGACCAGGCGCAAGGCGTGATGGCCGCAGGCGCCGGCGCTGCGGCCATCACGCCTTGCGCC
>NZ_RZQE01000168.1:0-11333 GCF_004022955.1 Mesorhizobium sp. M7A.F.Ca.US.002.01.1.1
ACCGGTCGGGAGGCTGACAGCCCGATGCCTGAGATGCCCGAGATCGAGCGTCAGATGGACCGGCTGAAGATCGAGCGCGAACGGCTGGGCGCCGTCAATCTGCGCGCAGAGGAAGAGCAGAAGGAGCTTTCCGACCGGCTGGAGGCGATCGTGTCGGAGCGCGAGGACATCATCGAGGCGATCCGCAAGCTCAGGCAGGCGATCCAGAGCCTCAACCGCGAAGGCCGCGAGCGGCTGCTTGCCGCCTTCGATGTCGTCAACGGCCATTTCCAGCGGCTGTTCTCGCATCTGTTCGGCGGCGGCACGGCGGAATTGCAGCTGATCGAATCCGACGATCCGCTCGAGGCCGGCCTCGAAATCCTGGCCCGCCCGCCCGGCAAGAAGCCGCAGACCATGACGCTGCTGTCGGGCGGCGAGCAGGCGTTGACGGCGATGTCGCTGATCTTCGCGGTGTTCCTGACCAATCCGGCGCCGATCTGCGTGCTCGACGAAGTCGACGCCCCGCTCGACGACCACAATGTCGAGCGCTTCTGCAACCTGATGGACGAAATGGCCGCCACCACCGAGACGCGCTTCGTCATCATCACCCACAATCCCATCACCATGGCGCGCATGAACCGGCTGTTCGGCGTCACCATGGCCGAACAGGGCGTCAGCCAATTGGTGTCGGTCGACCTGCAGGCGGCCGAGGCCATGCGCGAGGCAAGCTGACCCAGGTCAGCGCTGGCTGGAATGGGCCGCACCGGAGCAATTTCAGGAAAAGGGTGCAAGCGGTTCTCGCTCGGCAAAAAATGTCAGGGCCGCGGACTGTGCCTGTGCGAATGATGTTTGGCCGGGGACCAGACGAAATAGAGCGAGCCCAGTTTCAGCACAGGCACCCTGTGATCCCGCTCGCGATCACGCAGTTCCCGGTAGGTCTTCACCTTCAGTGTGCCCCCCGGCAATCTGATTCGCAAAGCCATGATGCATAGAGCTTACGTGCTTTCTCCAGACGATGGAAGATTCATTTCAAGTTCCTCATCAGTATTCGAGCTCCTGGAGGGGCGATCAGGAATTGTACTGGGCCACCAGATGACGAAATATTTGCCAAACTGCCAGACCGGGACTTCGCCCTTGTACTCTCGCCGCCGCAACTCATAACGTTGCTTGACCTTCAATACACCGCCCGGAAGCCTGATCTTGATCGTCATCGTCCCTCAATACTGATGGCGCACTTCCTGGGTGCCGCGCCCAAAATATCTGTCCGGCCAAGTTAGAAAAATCGCTCACTCTCGGATCGGATCGTTGCAATCCGATTTCGCTGAGTCAATGGAGCCGAGGGCGAACTCCTGTGGCTATCGGCGCCGTGCAGATAAGGCTTGAGAGCGGGCTCAACCTCTGCGCCGCAAGATCCAGTTCACACAGATCACGGCCACGAGGCCACATGCGATGCCGGCGCAATCGGCAAACCAGTCGAACACATCCAGATCGCGCCGTATCAGCGCCGTGCCCTGCAGGACCTCGATCGCCGCTCCAATCATGGCCAGGAAGACGATTAGTCTTGCTTTTCGATCGGGCCAGCCGAGCCCTCCAAGGAAAGTCATGACGGCAAAGGCGCTGGCGTGGTTCAGCTTGTCGGAACGGAAACCGATATCGATCCCGTACTCTTCAAGTCGGGGTATAGGCAGCAGTGCAAGGGCAAGAACAGCGGCAAGCGTGGCGAAAAAGGCGATCCGTTCGACGGCTGGATAAAATCTCATTCTGTTCCAATCTTTGCCTAGCCGCCGGGAAAGTCGAATCCGGCTCGGTATTGGCAGTTCAGGCTGAAACTCGGATCGACGGCGTTGTTCTTCTAAAGCCGCAATTTTTGCTTGAGCTTTTTCAGCCAGGTCTGTTCCGCCTCATCCTGATTTTGATGCGCCGGGACGTAGCGCGGCCGTATCTTTTTTCCTTTGATGTAGAATGGCTTTTCGACTTCTCCAACCAGATTGACGAAAAGCCGGGATTTGTTGGTGGGTTGGCGGACTGTGACGCCGTGGACCGATTCAATCGAGTTGATGAACAATACAAGAATGTTCTTGTCGTATTGAACTGTTTCGACGCATTCCAAATGGGTGTCGTCGACATAGGCATCATTGAAGAGTGTCGCTTTGGCTTTCAGCGTGGCGTATTTGGACTGGAAACGACTAATTGTCAGGTCCCCGCCAACGGCATCATAATCTTCCGGCCTCATATAAAACAGGCCAGAAAATAGCTTGTCGCCATTGTCGATGTGGCTTGTCCGCACCGAGCCGGCATTGGTCACCGGCGTGTTCCCGCTGAGCATCGCATCCATCAGTATGTCGCGCGTTGCATAGGTGTCACTAAACCTGATGCCCGCTTTCATATTCTTGAGGCGTTCATAATTGGGGTAATAATCAGGGTAAAGCTTGTGAATATCGTCGTAGAACAGGTCGGCGACCTCGCCGAAAAATGCTTGCGATACATGGTAGGCGATAAAATCGCGCCATATTTGCGGCACGGCTTCGTTCGACCGAACGCGGTGGGCCTCATAATCCCACCTGGTGTTGTTGCGGCGTGTATCGATTTCGAGCGTTTCCGGAGCGGGAAACGTGCCGTCCAATTCCTGGTAGAGATCGAGGGGAAGGGCGTCGCGCAGGATGATGTGTGGAAACGGCTCCGATCGAACGTCGGCCTTGGTGGCTCGTTGAAGGACTGAAAGCGGCTTTGACATCGATGGTGTCCCAGATCGAGTTTGTCCGAATTTGGACAGCGAGGATCGTGTTCAACCTGTTCGGGTTACCGCCTTTCAACGCATCCCTTTCTGCGTCTCGTTCAAAGATTGGAGCGTTGAAAAGGGCTCCGCATGGGCTTTTACCATTTCGCTCATTAGAATATCCGCGCCAGTCATGAGGGGCACCAGGGTTTCCGCAAAAGTGTATGTTTTGATGCCGTAAAGCCACTTCAGGTAAAGAAGGGCAGCTGACGTGCCGGAGACGCAGCCAACGATGTTCATCCGGGATACGAAAAGCTCTATCGGATATATGTGTGGCAGGTTAGCTTCCATGATCCTGGTGTTGGCGTCGGCCGTCACATTGCCAACTGCATCCAGCAATTCGGGGAAAAAGGGCTTGCTTATTCTGGGATGTTCCTTCCAGACGACGTCGTATCCCCTCTCGACGATCTGCTCCGCAATTCGTCTATAGATCGCCGCCTCTTGCGCGTACGACATTATGCGGTTTCGCGACAATGCCTGGCCGAGCAGCAGGATCCGTGGGTTGGCTGACGCACGGCAATGTTCATCGCCGCCGGAAAGCGCATCCCTGCAGGCTTCACCTATTACGTCGCGCATCAGCGAAGCGCCGACCTGAAATCTTGGTACGTTCTCCAGTGCATCGTGAATGGGGATTTCGTGAAGCAAAGAATAAAACTTCGTCACCCGTCTCAGATGGTGTCTTTCTATCCTGTCGGCCGCTTTCCTCAATCGGAACGCCGGTGAAATTGTAGAGAGTCCTGCAATCAAGACCGCGGTGATGCGTCGTCGAAACCTTGTGCCCGGCGGCCGTGCCATGGTTGCCATCTCGAATGGAAGGTATGACGTCAAGCCATCCTCATACAAAACGATCTTGGCTTCAGGGTATGAATCCAGCAGTATTTTTTCCGACGGCCGGTTAACGAAGCAGGCCCAGATTTCAGCTACGGAACTCGCGTCGAGACCAATTGTGTCTCGGATCAGACGATGGATCCGGAAAATTTGCAGTTGCCCATATTTACGCTCGGACGTCAGAAGGTCGTACGCCCATATGATCCGTCTCCAGGTCCATACTTTAGACGCAAGTTCAGCAAGACCGGTCTTGAAATGCTCGGAAACGCCGGCCGTTTCATAAAGCAGGAGATAGTCCTCATGCTCCTGATCCGCCGGGGAGCTTCCATCCATTGTTGATTGGCGAAGTGAGGCAACCAGGCTGAGCAATTGCCAGCTGCCAAAGACGCAGCATATTCGAGCTGGCAATTTAAGATCTCCAGATCGGATGGAAATAACGCTGCATGTTCCGCGATCTCAACCGCAAAATTGCTTCATATCCGACAGGCCGTGTGGCTCGGGGCGTCCCACCCGCTTCGTAATACTGCCTATCGCGTCGGTAGGAAATATCTTTCAGATGGCGGGTCTAACGTCCAAGACAGGCTAGAGTTCCGCACAATAGGCAGGCGAATTCACTTCAACTGAGCGGCAGAGACCTGTCGAGATCCGGCAATAGCACCCGGTGCGGCAGACCGCTCATGCGGTCGTCTTGCTGCTTCGGGTCCCTCTCGGCACCAAGAGCACGAATTCTCCCGGTTCTCGGGAAGGTCGTTGCCCGGGAAAGCGGGTTTCGCTGCCCCCAGTCAAAAGTAAGCTCCAGCCATGAACCGGAGCTAGATGATGACAGAGGCAGAAACCAGAATGTTTCACACACTTGATGTGCCAGCCGGTCCGGTGTGGCGGCCTGCAATCCCGGCCGACCTGACAAGGCAGGGCATGTGTGGGCGCATCTGCGCATCATGCCCGATACAAAGCCCGCACTGCCCCTCGAACGCCCTTGAGGCCGACGCTTCGGCGCAACGTCCCCGGTGAGCAGGCCAGAGCAATTCTAGGAAAAGTGTGAAGCGGTTTTCCGGCCAAAATTGCCTCAAAACAAAGAGTTAGAGCAGCTCGCCGTTTCCGTGAAACGGTGAACTGCTCTAAGGGCGGCGCCAGAAAATGCGCCGCCCTGTCGGAGGGGTCGTCCGCGATCAGGCGGCGAGCCAGGCCCGTGTGAAATCCTGCTCATAGGCCTGGTGCATTTGGTAGCCCATCAAGGAAGGTTTCATATGGCAGAACAGCTTTCGCCAGTAAGGCTGAACGATGATGCCGGAATCCTGCAGCATGACCTGGAGTTCCTTCATTACCACACGGCGCTGCTCCGGATCGGCGATGGAATTGGCCTTGTGGACCTTGGCATCGAAGTCTGGATCGGCGAACCCCGTCTCGTTCCATGCCGAACCGGTCTGATAGGCAAGCGCATAGGTCTGGATGCCGAGCGGTCGGGCGTTCCAATTGGTCGTCGCGAAGGGATACTTCGTCCAGTCGTTCCAGAACGCCGATTCCGGGATGACGGTGCGTTTCACCTTGAAGCCGGCGTCGCGCATCTGCTGGGCGACGGCATCGGAGCTTTCCTTGCGGTAGTCGGCTTCGACCGAGATCAGATCGAACTCGAAATCGAGCTGGCCGGCTTCCTTGAGCAATGCCCTGGCCCGGGCCGGATCACGTTTGATCGGCGGCAGGTCGGCGTGTTCGGGATGCATCGGTCCGACATGATCGTTCTGCGCGACGATGCCCATGCCGTCGGCGCCCAGTTGCAGCACCGCTTCGTTATCGACCGCAAGCTGTATGGCGTTGCGCACGCGCTTGTCGTCATAGGGTTTGGCGTTGACGTTGCAGCGCGAGACCAGGGTGGCGGCGGTGACGATCTCGCTTTTCTTCAGGCCCAGCCTGTCGAGCATGGCGACGTCATAGGACTGCGTCTGGCCGTTCAGGTCGATCTCACCGGATTCGAAAGCGGAGACGGTGGCGGCCGAGTCGGTGCCGTAGTCGGTCCAGTCGATGCCGTCGAGGAACACCTCACCGCCCCACCACGACCCGTCCGGCCGCTTGCGCACCGAGGCAGCAACGCCGACATCGAGTTTTTTAAGCTCGAATGGACCCGTGGAAACGGGGTTGGCCGACAGTGGCGCTGCCTTCGGATTGAACGTGCGGTGGACGATCAATGCCGGGTAGTCGGTCATCGCAGGGATAATGGTGATGTCGGGCTGCGACAGTTTCAGGACCACGGTGTGGTCGTCGCGAACCTCGATGGCACCAGTGCGCGCCACCTTGGTGTCGGGATCGATCAGGGCGGTCATGCGCCCCGCCATCGAGTTGCCGGCGGCATCCTTCTCACACCAGCGCGTGATGTTGAATGCGACATCCGTGGCGGTGAAATCGTCGCCGTTCGACCACTTCACCCCTGGGCGCACCTTGAGCACATATTCCGTGGCGTCCGCATTGATCTCCCAGCTCTGCAGCAGCACCGGCTCGAAGGTGAAATCCGGCTTCCAGCGCACCAGCGGTTCGAGAAACTGCATGGCGATGTTGCCCATCTGCGAAACCTTGAACTTGCGCGGGTCTTCCAGCTCCATCACCTGCATGGCAACACGCAGCACGCCGCCCTTTCTGGGTTGGGCGGCTTCCTCGGCCCGCGCCGGAACCGGTTGACCGATGAGCCCATAGGCAATCGCCGTGCTGGCACCGAAGGCGCTGGCCAACGCCAGGAACTCGCGGCGGCCAAGCGCGCCGCTCTTCGCGCCTTTCGCAAATGTGCCGATCGCCGGATGAAGAGGTCTGGATGTCATATCGGTTCTCCCATTGTTGATTTTACGCCCAAATTCGGTGGAATGCCCTTGCCGCGTCGTTGCTGGGCGCTGTTTTCTACAAGACGCAGCCGATGGCGGCGGGGCCGCGACGGCGAGGGGAAGGCAAGATGAATCTTCTGACGGCGATGCGGGTGTTCGATCGGGTCTGCCTGCTGGGCAGCCTGTCGGCGGCGGCGCGCGATCTCAACATGTCGACGACGGCCGTCAGCCGCACCATCAAGGAACTGGAAGACGACCTCGGCGTCCGGCTCATCAATCGCACCACAAGGCGCCTCAGCCTCACAGAGGCGGGCCGCGACTATGCTCCGCGTGCCCGCATCCTGCTCGACGACATTTCCGAACTGCAGGATTCGACGCGCGGCCTGCACAAGGAGACGCGCGGCCTGATCCGGGTTTCCTGCTCCAATGTTCTGGGCCACACGCGCATAACCAAGCTGGTGCCGAAATTCCTCGAAGAGAACCCGCTCACCACGATCGAGTTCGACCTCACCGCGCGTTATGTCGTCGGCATTGTCGAGGAAGGCTACGATGTCGCCATCCGCTTCGGCGGTCAGGCCGATTCCGCCTTGATTGCCCGCCGGCTTGGGGAAGTTCGCAACTATGTCTGCGCCACGCCCGATTATTGGGACACAAACGGCCGCCCGGTCCACCCGGATGAGCTGGCAAGCCATTCCTGCGTGCTGAGCAATTTCGCCAAGCGGCTTGGCACATGGCCTTTCATCGGACCAGACGGCCCTTTCGATGCGGCTGTCGGCGGGCGCATCTCGACCAACAGCGTCGAGGCCGCCTACCAGATGACCACCGCCGGTTTCGGCATCGGCAATCTGCCCAGCCTGCTGGTCGATGCTGCGATCAGCGACGGCCGGCTGGAAGTGCAGCTGGATGAGTTTCGCCCCGGCTCCAGCCCGATCTACGCACTCTATCCGCACCGCACCTATATTGCGGCCAAGGTGCGCGCGTTCGTCGATTTCCTGATCCGCGAACTGTCGGCCGACTTCACCGCATGAAATGCTGCCGGATTGCCGGCCAACGCCGTCAGGGGCCTGGCGCGAACGCCAGGCCCCTGCTGCCCCCGTCGCCCGACGCGGCAGCGTCATTTCCACCAGGCGGTGGTGTCGTACATCGGTCCCGGCTCCTCGAAGAGCTTTTCGTATTTGCACAATGCCGGCGTCTTGCCGAGCGGCACCGAAACACCGTCCCTGAACGCCCATTCGCCACGTTGCGTCGTATCCGCCCGCACATAGCTGGACAGTGCAAAGGCGCGGTCGTGCTGTGACCTGTTGGGCGAGGAGCCGTGCACGGTGAGCAGCCCCCATAAAGCAAGATCGCCCGGCTCCAGCACCAGCGGAACGATGGTCGCCGGGTCGATGCCGACCTTGCGCAACTCTTCTTCGGCGGTCAGACCCTTCATCAGCTCGCCGGTTCCCTCGTCCGACAGGCCGAGATAGCCGAGCTTGTGGCTGCCGGGCACGACCTGAAGGCAGCCATTGTCCAGCGTCGCCCGATCGACCGCGAGGCCTGTTGTCACGGTGGCGTCGGCGACATTGTCGAAGGCGGCCTGGTTACGAAAGCGCAGATCCTGGTGGAAGCGATAACCCGTGACATTGGCGCCGGGCGGCTTCCAGTGCAGCTGTTGGGCGATCTGTTTTATGTCGCGACCGATCAGACCCTCGAGCAGCTTCAGATAGTCGGGATTGCGGCGGAACTGCTCGAAATAGGAATTCATCCAGGAAAACCAGTAAGCCTGCAGCACATAGCGTTGGCCAAAGTCCGATTCAGGCAGGATCTGGAAATTCAGGTTGCCGTGCCGGAAGGTGGCGTGATGCTTGAGGCCTTCGGCATAGACCGCATCGGTTTCCTTCTTCAGCCGGATCATCTCGTCGCCGTCGACGAATTGTCGAACGACCGCATATCCTTCCTCGCGGTACTGCTCCACCGCTTCGCGTGCCTGCCTGTCCGTCAGCATATCCGTGACAACCCCCGTCTGTGATCTGTGTCGATCGTAACAAACGGGTTGCCGGCGATAAGCCGTGGATTTTGGCATCGACTTTCCCGATTATCGGGAAATTGAGCGGGGCCTCAAAGGTGCATTGGCCGCAACCGGCTGATCAGATACGTGCTGCGCCGTTAGGCCCTAAAAATAGGTTCGCGGCGCGACAAGGTTCTTCTGCTGGCGAACATAAAAACAATAGAAGCCGAACGCCGCGGCAAACCACATGAAGGCCTCACCCATGGCCAGCCGGTTGTTGGAATTGGTAAGGATGCTGAGGGCGAAGAAAACCAGTGTGGAGATGTAGCAGGACCATGCGGCCGGAGCGACAAGCTTGGCTCGCATGGCCAGCAGAACCTGCCTGGCCGACCAGGTGTAGAGAAAGGCAAAGAACGCCAGTCCGACCAGACCATAGCGCACGGCAATTTCCAGATAACCATTGTGGAAGACGTTTAAGATCATGGGATGATAGGTTCTGTTCTCCCACTCGGTCAGCCAGCTGGAACTGGCTCCGAAGATCGGGTGGCGTTTCCAGATATCGATCGCATCCGCCCACAGCATCAGCCTTTCCTTGGCTGCAAGCGGAACCGCATCGCTCGCGATGGCGCGGTCGAATGCGGGAAGGACGCCATGCCTGAACACATCCGGAACCAGGGTTTTGACGAAGGTCATGGTGTCGCCGGCGGTGGACGAGAAGATGTTGTGTGTTGCGACAATGCCGGCCGCCACGATCGCCAGCACGCCACCCGAAACCAACAGTTCGCGGCGATGGCCTCTCGCCAGGGTCATGACCGTCAACAGGAGCAGCGCAAGCGCAAGCGCAAGCCACACGCCCTTTGACCGCATCTCGATGATATTGACGACGGCAAGCAGCAGGACGGCTGTCGACAGCGCCCAATAAAGGTTCTTGGTTGCTTTCCCGAGGTCCGTTCTCTGGGCCGTGTAAGCCATGAATTGCAGCGTGCAGAGGAAGATGAAACCGGCCGCCACCGACGCGTGGATGGGATTGTTGAAAAGCCACGGGGCCGGTTGGATATCCTGAAACATGTTCGAACAGGCGGTGTCCGCCGCCAGGAAGACAAGACTGAGGATCATGAACCAGAGGACCAGCCGTGCGGGCTGCCTGACAAACAGCAGAAAGGCGAATCCGGTCGTCGCATAGAACAGCGGAAACATGTAAATGCCTTCGGCGCCACCCAACTGGTGGGTGCCGAAATAGACGATCGCCAGTCGTATGAAGACATAGAGCGACCAGCCCAGACACAGGAAGCCGACCCAACCGATCAGTGGTTTGCTGTAGGTCCACAGATCCACCCTGAACCAGCGGATGACCGCGACCAGGGCCAGCGCCAGGCCCGCATAGCGGTAGGTGTCTGCCTCACGCCACACCGCGGAAACCATGGCCAGAATGGCGAGTGCCGCAAGCAACAGAAGCAAGGTGTGGCGCGGCGCGTTGTCCTTGGCATAGTCCAGGGTATCTCGCGGCAAAGGGGGCCGCAGCAGGACGTGATGCAGGCGGCGCAGCTCGTCACCGGCCCGCAACACCCCGGCACGTAGCCGGCTCGGCCCCCCCAACCTTGCGGATTTGTAGCTTCCCGAGGGACCGGCTATGCCGGAGATCTCGCTGCTGGCGGCGAAGCCAAGCACGTTTTGGCGGGCGGAATAGACCTTCAGGCCGGTATCCCAAAAGCGTTCGAGCGCGACGTCCCATGGCATTTTCATGACGGCGAGCGCCGACAACAGACCCTGCGCGCCCTCCCGCGTCACCAGATAGGCGGCGGCCGAGCCTTGCGGGCCATGCAGCGCACGACCGATCTCGTCGCCTTCCGCCGTCTCGACGGCGCGCATGAAGAAGCTGATGCGATGGTTGATCAGTTTGATGACGTCGAAATCCGGCACCGCCGCGATGATGGCCTCGATGCGCCGCATGGTGTTTTCGCTGAAGAGGACGTCGTCCTCGACGATCAGCCCATGGGCGCTGCCACCGGCCACGAACGTTTCCAGCGCCTGGATATGGCTGCGGTAACAGGCATATTCGCCGGAAAGGATGTCGCGCCCGCTCAGCTTGCGTGCGGCTGGCAGATCGATCTCCGTCCAGGCCTCTTTGGCAAGCGCACGGCCGTCGACGGCGGCAATGCGCTGCAAGGTCAGGCCTGCCGCTTCGGCGCTTGCGAGCAATTCGCTCCAGCGCTGGGTCTCGCGATCGAGGTTGATGGCGAAGATAGGAAGGTTCATTGAAGTTCCATGTTGAGCCGCCACCCACCCGGCCGACCTATGTATGGAAAGAAGGAGATGTTCAAGGCGACACTGTCCAGATCATGTGCAAGACCTGAATTTGCCGCGATGGCTTTGGCTCATCTGAATTTATGACACAATCGAACTGTTAGCCGATCGGCTTCATGGAAGATCGCAAAGGTACTCTCGGTCCTAAGTGTCCGGAACGGACCTGAGCGGGATGGCTGGGGCGCCAGGATTCGAACCTGGGAATGTCGGTACCAAAAACCGATGCCTTACCACTTGGCGACGCCCCAATTGCCGTCAGAGTCGCTTGTGCGGCGCGTTATTAGCAGAGCAGCCAAAAAGCACAATGCCCCATGAATGGTGGTGAGAACGCCTGTTTGGGCAGCAAAAGCAACGCCGCCAGACGGCACGAGCTGGCTATTCGGACCACACCGCCATCTCGTTGCCGGCCGGATCGGCAAAGTGGAAACGGCGGCCGCCAGGGAACGCGAAGATCGGTTTGACGACCGTGCCGCCGGCGTTTTCGACAGCCTCGAGGGTCGCCTCCAGATCCCTGCTGTAGAGCACCGGCAGCGGCTTTGATGGCGCTTCGGCGGCGTCGGCCTGAAAACCCCCGTCCAGGCCTTCGGCAAAGGCCGAATAGGTCGGCCCATAGTCAGTGAACGACCAGGCAAAGGCGGAACTGTAGAAG
>NZ_RZQE01000169.1:0-11323 GCF_004022955.1 Mesorhizobium sp. M7A.F.Ca.US.002.01.1.1
CTCCTGCGCAGCTATTCCTTCGACAAGTACAAGACCAGGAAGGACAAGGACGACGGCAAGGCAGAGCCGAAGAAGCCGGTCAAGGTGACCATCCACACCGCCGATCCGGCCGCTGCGAAGAAGGCCTTCGCCGATGCCGAGGCGGTGATCGACGGCGTCCTTCTGGCGCGCGACCTCGTCAACGAACCGGCAAACGTGCTTGGGCCGGTCGAGTTCGCTGCCCGCGCCAAGGAACTCGAGGGGTTAGGCGTCAAGGTAGAGATATTGGCTGAGAAGGAAATGAAGAAGCTCGGCATGGGCTCGCTGCTCGGTGTCGCGCAAGGCTCGCCACGCGGCGCCCGCATGGCGATCATGCAGTGGAACGGCGGCAAGCCGAAGGACAGCCCGATCGCCTTCGTCGGCAAGGGCGTCACTTTCGACACCGGCGGCAATTCCATAAAGCCGGCCTCGGGCATGGAGGATATGAAGGGCGACATGGGCGGCGCCGCCGCCGTTACCGGCCTGATGCATGCGCTGGCGGCCCGCAAGGCGAAAGCCAATGTCGTCGGTATCATCGGACTGGTCGAAAATGCCGTCGACGGTCATGCCCAGCGTCCCGGTGATATTGTCACTTCGATGTCGGGCCAGACCATCGAGGTGCTCAATACCGACGCCGAGGGCCGCCTCGTGCTGGCCGATGCGTTGTGGTACTGCAACGACCGCTTCCAGCCGAAATTCATGGTCAATCTGGCGACGCTGACCGGCGCCATCATGGTGGCGCTCGGCCAACATTATGCCGGCCTGTTTTCCAACAATGACGAACTGGCCGAAAAATTGTCGGTGGCGGGGCAGGCGACTCAGGAACGGCTGTGGCGCATGCCGCTCGGCGCCGAATACGACAAGCTGATCGATTCCAAGAACGCCGACATGAAGAACATCGGCGGCCGTTTTGGCGGCGCCACCATCGCGGCGCAGTTTCTGCAGCGCTTCGTCAAGGACACGCCATGGGCTCATCTCGACATAGCCGGCACGGCCATGGGGGCGCCGTCGAACGAGATCAACCAGTCGTGGGGTTCCGGTTTCGGCGTCAGGCTGCTCGACCGGCTGGTGCGCGATAACTATGAGCAGTGAACGGGTTCGATCACTATAGGCTGAAGCGATGGCCGACGTTCTGTTCTACCACCTGACCGAATCGACGCTGGAGGATGCGCTGCCAGGCCTCCTGGAGCGCAGCGTCGACCGTGGCTGGCGCGCCGTGGTGCAGACAGGCACCGAGGAACGCCGCGATGCGCTCGACCAGCATCTTTGGACCTTCCGCGACGATTCGTTCCTGGCGCACGCAACCGATCGTGAGGCTCATCCCGGCGAACAGCCGATTCTGTTGACCACCGGCGACGGCAATCCCAACGACGCCAAGATAAGGTTCCTGGTCGACGGCGCGGTGCCGCCTGACCTTGGCGGCTACGAGCGCGCGGTGTTCCTGTTCGATGGCCACGATGCCGCCCAGCTCGAGGCGGCGCGAGGACACTGGAAGGTGATGAAGAGCGCTGGCCACGACGTCACCTACTGGCAACAGACGCCAGATCGCCGCTGGGAGCGCAAGGCGTAGACCAGCCGCTTGTGGCGGATGACACGATCCTACAGTCTTGCCTTGATCCGGTTCTGTTTCCGGGTGACGTAGTCGCCGTGTTTCAATCTCTTGAAAACATACCAGTCGCCATCCGGAGCCTTGCGCTGGTAGATTACTTTGCCAGCCTGGCGGTGCTCGAAGCAGGTCATCGAGCCCTTCACGCCCCAGGAACCGTGCCATTGCGCACGCCAGCACAGCTTGCCGCCGCCGGGAATGAACCACATGCCGTCGCCATAGCCCGACTTGCCTTTGTCGTGGGTCCAGGACTCGAACTGTCTCTGCTTGACGGCAAAGAAGCCGGCGCCCTTCTTGCCCCACAGCCACGAATGGTTCTGATAGATCTGGTAGACGCCTTCGTCAGGAACCGCTGTGGCCTCTTGAGCCTGCTCGGCGATTTTCATCGCCGTCTTGGCTGTCGCAGGAGCCTGGAAGGCAAGAACAAGAACGGAGCAGGCGAATGCCGCTCCAAGATAATTTCCCACTACCCGCTTCACGAAACTTCTCCACAGACTGATTTACGCCACGCCTCAATCCTCATCCCGAACCGCTGGTTCGGGATGGATCACGATCAAACAAGGAGATTGGAAGTCGATCCCGATCGCGTCGGGGTCGATCAGCACGATGCGTCTACGGCAGGACGTGCTGGGTCACCCTCCAGTCGGGCAGACCATAGCCACCCAGCCACGGCCACACTTCCTTCTGGTTGAAGTAGACAACCGAAGTCAGCGCCGGGAACTCCGCGTAGGATTTGCGGGAATCTTCCTGCCATTTCGAGACATAGTCCTGCTTCCCGACATAGCCGAGTTCCGCAACGATGATCGGCTTGTTGAACACTGCAACGCGGTCATAGCCGGGCTTCAGCAGCTCAGCGAAGGTGCGGTCGCGGCCGGTCTCGTCATCATCTTTTTTCTGCAGACCGAACACCGACAGGCCGATGACGTCGACATAGTCGTCGCCGGGGTAGTATTTTTCCAAACCCTCTTCGCCTTTGGGCGACCACATGTACTTGGCTGCGGGGGCAGCTTTGCGGCAGATGTCGACTTCGCGCTTGTAAGCGGAGATCCAGTCCTTGGGAGCCCAGTTGGCCCAGGTGAAGCGGCCGTTCTTGTCTTCCATTTCCTGCGCCCAGCGAATGGTCACCGGGCTCTTCATCTGTCCCACCAGGTCGCAGATCGCCTGCATGTTGGCGTCATATTTGCCGCTCAAAATGCCGTCGCGCAATTCGGGCGGGGTGATGCGCCAGTCCTTGGACCAGGTCCACGGCTCAACCGTGATCAGCAGCGAACGGCCGCGCTGCAGCGCATAGGCGTCGGCGAGTGGCAGCGTCGACAGATCGACGTCTTCCCAGGGCAGGAACAGCTCTTCGATGCTGGCGCTCTTGTCGGCGCTGAAGTCGCCGTAGGGATCGTAGGATCCGAACGCCGAGGCGGCGCTGCTCGTCTGGACGGGGTCCGTCGCGGCTACTGAGCCAGCGCCTCCTGCCGTGGGGAACGCGGCGCTTCCGCCCAATGCCAGCGCGATTGCAAGTGCTTTTACTGTGGAGTGTTTCATGTCGATCTCCCATGGCCCCAACCTCTTGCGGAAGTTAAGGCTTCGCCCGTGCGCATCGATGCTTGATCGACACGATTACCCAAAACCGATCGGCTCTATTTGCAGAATCTGCGGGATTTCGGAGCGACCCGTTGGCGGATGTGCGAAACCTGACACAGAGCCACCCAAAAAATTATCTCTCAAGGCCCTATACAGGGGGCGCTCGAGAGAAAGTTCGCCGCGATACTCACAAATTCGCGTCAATATCCCGATATATCATCCCTGGCTAATTTAAGAGCCGGTCGCGACCAAGAGTCAAGTGCAATTAACGGTTGCTTAACCATATGCGCGCGACATGGTTAACGCTGCTCTCAAAGTTCGATCCTTGCCGGACAGCTTTGGCCCGGCGAATTCTCCAGCGCTGAAAAATTTGCGGCTCATCGTTCACGTGCTGGTCGGTGGAAACTGTTCCACCGGACTATCCTTAACCAGTTCTGAAGAACCATAGTTAAGGAATAACTAATTTAGTTGACTCTAAGGATGCCTGAGCGGATTCTGCTGCTGGGTTAGGCTCATCGGCCGTCGTTTGGCTGATGCTCGGGTGGCGGCAGTAAAGTGTATGAGTGTTTCCGCGGACGTGGGGATCATCGGCAGTAAGACCATGCCGAAACGGGGGCGTGGGGCAGCTCCGGGGAAGGCGGCGGAGAAGCCTCCTTTTCTGGTGCCCGTGCTGTCGGCCGCCCAGAAGCGGATCTGGAAGCTAGGACTTGCCTGCTGGTCGGTAACGTTCGGATTTTTCTGGTTCTGGTGGCTGCAGCCCGGGCACATCGAACACGTTATCCCATACATGCTGGCGACATTGACGCTCGTATGGCTGACATTCATGCCGATGTATTTTCTCTTGAACGTGCATGCGATGAAAAAGCCGTCCAGGCTTCACACGATCCCGAAGCATTCGCGTGTCGCGATGGTGGTGACCAAGGCTCCGTCAGAGCCGTTTTCCGTGGTTGCGCGAACCCTCGAGGCAATGCTGGCGCAGGACTGTCCGCATGATACCTGGCTGGCCGACGAGGACCCGTCCGAGGAAACGATTGCCTGGTGCGATGCCCATAACGTCATGATTTCGACGCGGCGCGGGCGGGAAGATTATCACCGCAAGGTGTGGCCCCGCCGGACGCGCTGCAAAGAGGGAAACCTGGCCTTCTTCTACGACCACTATGGTTATGAACGCTATCACTTCGTCGCTCAGATGGACGCGGACCACGTCCCGACACCAACCTATCTCAGGGAAATCCTGGTCGCCTTTGCCGACCCGGCGGTTGGCTATGTATCGGCGCCGAGCATATGCGACAACAATGCCGCTGAAAGCTGGTCGGCACGCGGCCGGCTGTTCCCGGAAGGGATGTTCCACGGACCTTTGCAGTCCGGCCACACGGGCGACGGAACGCCGCTCTGCATCGGCTCGCACTATGCCGTGAGAACCGCAGCGCTCAAGCAGGTCGGCGGCCTTGGCCCGGAACTGGCCGAAGATCACTCGACGTCCATGCTGTTCATTGCGGCTGGTTGGCGCGGTGTGCATGCCATAGACGCCATTGCCCATGGCGACGGCCCGCAAACCTTTGGCGATCTTGTCACGCAAGAGTTCCAGTGGTCGCGGAGCCTGATGACGATCATGCTCGAATACTCGCCCATATACCTTTCCAAGGTATCGCCACGGCTGAAATTCCAGTTCCTGTTCCGCCAGCTCTGGTATCCGCTTTTCGCCGTATTTTCGCTTCTCATGTACATCATGCCGATATACGCGCTTCTTACGGGTCAGAATTTCGCCAATGTGACGTATATTGACTTCCTTCTATACTATGCGCCGAACTCGATTTCGCTGATTGTGCTGGTGATGCTGTTGAAGTCCTTCGGGCTGTCGCGCCCACTGACCGCCAAGACGATCAGTTGGGAGGGAATGTTGTTCTCATTTTTCGCTCGTTGGCCGTGGGTGCTGGCGGGCACGCTGTCGTCGATCCGCGATTATCTGACCAAGTCGTTCGTCGATTTTCGCGTTACCCCCAAGGGCAGTGGCCCGAAAAACCTGCTGCCTGCCCGCGTTATTGTTCCCTATGTGGTGCTTGCAATGGGAGCTTCGCTGCCGGTCCTTCTTGTAGACCGCGCCTCGGACGCCGCCGGCTTCTACTGGTTCGCTGCCTTCAATGCGTTCGTCTACGGATTGCTTGTGGTCGTGATCATCACCAGGCACCTCGTGGAGAACAAAATTTCGTTGCGTTGCAATGCCGCGAAACTCGCCTTGCAGACCTCGCTCGCTGGCGTTGCGCTCTTCGTCCCGGGCGCCGCGTTCTGTGACCGCGGCCTGGAAGGCATATATGGGCTCCAGCAGGGGGCAGGCGGTATGCGCATCGTCAGCGTGGCCTACCCGGTTTCCGGAGCCGGGCGCGGCGGGAGCGGAACCCGCACATTCCATCTTGACCCCGCCTGGAATCCGCCACGCTGACGCCGACAGGCGTCCGTGCGCAAACAACTCCCCTGAACCGCATTTGCCTTGATAGCCGGCCGGCAAGCTGTAGCAGGGCCAGACACGGGCCCAAAAGGTCAAATTTTAATAATATCCGGTCGAGTGCCGAAAGACCGCGCTCATCATATCGTTTGCATGATATTTAATAAGTCTCCCCTAATATACAGCTCATGATGTGAGTGGCGATGGGTCACTCGCGTGGTGCGGAAAGCAAATAAGAGCAATATATCTCCGCGCTCCAGCGACTTGTATTTCATGGCAGGGGATAGCGATGAACAAAATAATGGAAAGAGGGGCAAGGCTCGGCAAGAAACATGCCTGTGCATTTGCCGCGGTTGCATTGATCTCGATGATGTCCGGTTGCCAAAGCATGGATGCCACCAAGACGAGCTCGATCGGCACCAAGCCCGTGGTTCATTCGCTTGGCCAGAGGGTGCACTACGCCAAGGACAAGCGGCTGCATCTGATCAACCGCAAACCGCTCACCAAGATGACCAACGTGACGCGTACGAGGGAGGAGGCCTATGCGGCCTTCGTGCGGCCGCAGCGGGTCGGCAGGCCGGCGACGGTGAAGGTCTCCTACAGTCTGGGCAATGGCGGCCCGCTCCTGGGTCATTCGCCCTGGATATGTGGTCCGAGCGGTTTCGGCCAGCGCGCCAGCTGCCGTTCGCGTTACTAAGCCATCAGACCTGAAGCGCGGCCGATTTGACTGCTGCCGGGTCTTTGCCGGGGGGGCGCGAGTGGAGGGCGGGAGGTTTGCGCAGACGTTGCGCTTTGCCTCTTGCCCTCCAACCGCCATGCGTTCGTTAGGCGCGGACCTCCGTGGCATTCCGATCAGGTCACGATGGTCGGCCCGGGGCGTGCCAGCCGTCATTGTCGCCGGCCGGCGGCCGTAGCCGCGCGACATAGGCCGATGCTCCGTTCGCCTCGTGATAGACGCGTGCCAGCATTTCCGCCAGCACGCCCGACGTCACCATCTGCACCCCGGCGATGAGCAGGAAGAAGCCGGTGAACAGCATCGGGCGCGTTCCGATGTCTTCGGCGAAAAACAGCTTCAGGCAAAGCAGGTAGGCAAGGATCAGCGAACCCAGCGCGCCAAGCACGATGCCGATGCCGCCGAAGAAATGTCCCGGCCGTGTGCGATAGCGCATGAAGAAGTACATGAACACCAGATCGAGCACGACCCTGAAGGTGCGCGAAATGCCGTATTTGGACTGGCCGTGGATGCGGGCATGGTGCGTCACCACCTCCTGCGCGATGCGTCTCGGGGTCGTCACCGTGGCCAGCCATGCCGGGATGAAGCGGTGCATCTCGCCGTAGAGCTTGACGCTGCGGATGACGTTGCCGCGATAGACCTTAAGGCTGCAGCCATAGTCCTTGAGGCGCACGCCGGTGACGCGCGCGATCAGCGCGTTGGCGATGCGCGAGGGCAGCCTGCGCATGAAAAACCCTTCCTGGCGGTCCTTGCGCCAGCCGACCACCAGGTCGAGATCCTCGCTCAGCAGGCGATAGACCATGCGCGGAATGTCGTAGGGATCATTTTGCAGGTCGCCGTCGATCGTGGCGATGACGTCGCCGCGCGCCGCGTCGATGCCGGCCTGCATCGCGGCGGTCTGCTTGTAGTTGCGCACCAGCTCGACCGCATGCACATGCGAGCCGTAATGCACTGCAAGGCGCCTGATCTCGCTCACCGTCGCGTCGGTGCTGCCGTCATCGACCAGCACGACCTCCCAGGGCTGGTCGTAGCCTTCCATCGCCTGGTGGATCCGTGCCAGCAGCGGCTCGACATTTTCGGCCTCGTTGTACATGGGGACGACGATGGACAGCGTATGGTTCGGCATTACCGCGCCGTCAGGCAGTCCCGAAGCAGGGATGGGCAATACGTTCATTGGGATGGCTTCCTTGCAGGTCCGACAGCCGGATTTCCCGGCAGCGTCGATTTCGAGGGAAACAGCCAGGCGATCGCACCCGTGGCGATTGCCGAGCAGAAGATGAACAGGTGCAGCGCCAGCGCCGCCTGCAAGCCATTCTTCATCGTGATTCCGGAGGTGAGCAGCGCCGCCGCTGCTCCCGCTTCATAGGTGCCGAAGCCGGCGACGCCTTGCACCGGCAGTATGGCGGCTCCTTCGGCCCCAACGACGCCTGGAAAGGCGGTCGAAAAGGATGTCCCCAGCAGCATTGCCAACAACCATCCCTGCACAGTGAGCTTCAGCGACCAGTTCGCGATCGTCCACCACCAGCCATAGCGCGAGCGTCCGGTTGCTTCGGTGAACACATCTCGGAGCTTGCCGAGCTTCGCCACGATCTTGCCGCGGCCGGCCCAGTCATGCGGCGCACGCGCCCAGCGCGGCAGGTACCAGGCGGCGGTGATCAAGACGGCCCCGCCCGCAATCCTAATCGCCGGATGCAGGCCCGGCCATACAGCCAGGGCCAGCACGCCGACGACGAAGGCGTCCTGCAGCCTGAACCACAGCAGTGAGGCGCTGGCGCGCATGATCGGTATGCCGAAGACCTGGCGCAGGAGCAGGGGAAAGGCCGTCTCGCCGCCGCGAAAGGGCACGACGTTGATCATCGCATTGTGGATCAGAATGACGCGCAGGCAGGCGCCGAAGCGGCCATGCACCTCGTCGCGGAACTCGTCGCAGACGCGCAGCGCACGCAAGACATAGGTGGCGAAGAACGCGATCGTCGCCACGGCGAAGGTGCCGGGCGTGATGCGGGCAAAGGCGTCGCCGACCATGCGCCAGCGCGAGTCGCTGGCGAGCCAGGCCAGCAGGGCCAGCGTCACAATGATCGAAATCGCTCGTTTCAACAATTCCTCCGGTCGCAACCGTCGAATTCCGCCAGCCGTAGAGATATTTGAGCTTGCTGGCCGGCTTGTCTCGCTTAGCTTGCTGCGTTGGGCAGGCGAGGGCGGGTCGGCAAGGTCGCTGACCGTCGCCGGATTTCCAACGTTTGCCTGATCCCCAGCCCATAAGCCCAACGGCCTGACCAGATCAAGGCCGGCTGATTTCATAAATCAGGAGGTTGTCCGAATCCAGCCGCTTGGTCCCGATCTTGTTGAGATAGTCGATCACCCCGTCATGATGCTCGATGAACGGCCGTTTCTGACTGTCTTCGGCATCCTTTGCCACGCCGAACCAATCCGCGCCTTGCGTGCGAAGTTCCTCAAGCTGTGCTATCGCGATGGCATCGTCCTCGACGAACCTGGACCACTCCACGTCGCCGCCACCAGGCGGAAACACCCACCCGCGCGCCCTGCTGTAATAGACTGCGACGGGATCTCCCACCTCCGGAGCGATGGCCACGACAAGATCGCCAGGTTGGGCCCTGCGCGCCAGCTCGTCGCCAAGCAACTTTCCATTCATGGCGAAGGGCGCCTTCATCGTCCGGACGAGGGGAAAAGTCGACCAGACAAGCATAGCGGCCGCGATGCAAATCGACCGCAGAATTACCCCAGGAGACGAAACGGTTTTGGCTCCAAGCGTCGCCAGGACGACCGCGCCACGGCCGCAAAACATCGCAAATGGCACATGGAATATATGATAGTTCCATGGATTGGTCGTGATCTCACGTGCCGCAGCGAGATAAACAACAGAGGCCGCTGCAAGCCATATGAAAGGTATGGCCGAAAGAGCGCGTTCTTTCGATTCCGCGACTGGCTGGGGCGGCATCCAGAATCCGACCGCCATCAAAATCATGAACGGATAGCCATAAAACCACCAGACCGACGTGTTCCAAACAGATTTGAAATAGAAATCGTTGTTGAAAAACGTCCAGAATCCAGAATCCCAGATGTATCCGCTGCCCGCGACATGAAAGGGCGGATAGGTTCGCCCGAGATAAATGGCCCAGCTGTAGTAGGCGCCGATGACGAACAGGCTGACCAGTCCGCTTATGAATACTTTGGCCGCATGCTTTCGCCGATTTTGCAAAAGCCAGCAAACCATCAGATAGAATATGACGCCTCCAGCAGCCAAACCCGGTGGTTTTGCAAGCACACCGAGGGAAAAGCTGGCTGTGGCGAAGGGGAGCAGCCACGCGCTGCCTCCCGTCCAGTATTTCGTGAAAAGCCAGACGCCCAAGGTTACCAGAGCCAGCATCGAGGGGTCGGGAAGGAACGAGCTGTCGATCATGATCGCCGCCGGCATCAGCGCATAGGCAAGTGCCGCGGCGTGGGCGTGCGTCTCGCCCCAGCATAGCGCCGTTAGTCTGTGCAGTGAAAACACCGTCACCAAGCCGAAAAGGGCCGCAATCATGCGGCCGAACCAGTCGTGCCAGCCAAAGAGTTGGTAGAGTATGGCGGTCAGATAGCTGACGATCTGGAACTCGCGGCCCTGATAGCTTGGCCCGGGCCCGGTCCAGCTGACCTCGGGGAAGAAGATGTTCCAGCTGCGCTGCTGGAAATTGTCGGCCATCATCGCGGTACTTGTTTCGCGCCAGCTGAAGGCATCGACCAGCGGCAAGGTTATGTTGTGGAACCTGAACAGGATCGCAATGAACAGTATCCCCAGCAAGATCGCCATGTTGGGGCTCACGGTGTTGCGAGCAGTCGTTTCCCGGACGGTCGACTGCTGCCGGTATTGCTGACCTTCAGCCTGGTTCAATTCCGGGTCGCCCGCCATTTGAAACCGCGTCCTCCCTCACGTCTGCGGATGTTGCTTTTGAGTGCGATTGTCAGAGTTGGGCAGAGCATATGACACATTTCTTAATTTTGACGACAGCGGGATGCGCACATCTGGAACGGTTGTTGTCCGTCCGCTCGCAAAGGTTGACATCACCGTTCTCGCGACTGTTAAATAGTTCATACGGCTGTCAGAGCGATGATAGTGCTACCTTGGGCAAAACGGGCATGCGAACGCCAATTGTACTGACAGCTCTGACCGGATTGCCACCGCATGGTGTCGACCGTCGACGCAAACATTGTCGGTTCGCAACTTGTATGCAACTCATGTTTCTCCTGGCCCTCTGCGGCCAGACGGCGCTTTCGGGAACGGCGCATGCGGCTGCCGCCAAAGACGGCAGACCAGCGGGAACGGTCATCGCACCGGCTCCAACTGCCTACGAGCTGCAGCTTCTTTATGCCGACCGCACATGGATATGGAAAAACGGCGCGGCCTTTTTCGCGCAGGACAATCGACGTCTCCAGGCCTGGACGTCCGGGCAGGACACCACGTCTGTCGCGGAGGGCAGATGGCTGGTGACCAAGGACGGCAAGATGTGCATGGAGCTCGCCTGGCGATCGAAAGGTTACACCGGCGAGCAGCACCGCACCTGCTACAGCCACCGCATTCAGGGCCGGAATATCGAGCAACGCAAGGATCCGGACGGGGAATGGTACGGTTTCAAGCGATCTCCCGAGGATCCTTCCGACGAATACAAGAAGTTCGAAGCAGGCGACACCAAGGGCGCGCAGTTCGAAGTGACCCGCAAGCTGGTCGATGCCAAAAAGTAGGCCGCGCTTCCGGCCGCGCTGAGATGGCCTGGCTGTTCTTCCCGTGCGCCTGTCGTGGAACCCGCGAATCGCTTATAGTTGAGTGGCTCGGCAGGCGCGATCGGCGCGCCGATCGCATTTAATCGCATTCAATTGCATCACCCGGACGACAAGACGATGGCCTGCCATACGGTTTTGATGAAATTTAATAATTAGTGATATCTAATAT